>JAHELX010000029.1 GCA_024643945.1 Anaerolineales bacterium | reverse complement strand
GGTGTCCACCAGGACCAACTCCACCGGCTTGCCGAGCACGCCGCCAGCGGCATTGATCTCGTCCAAGGCGATCTCAAAGGCAGCCTTCATGGCTGTGCCGCCCGTCACCGAACCGGGGGCAGACAATGGGGCTACGGCTCCGATCTTGATGGTATCGCCGGTTGCTCCCACACTTTCCTGTTGAGCGGCAAAATAGGCTTGCGCCTCTTCCGAGCTGGGGATGTAGATCTTCCAGCCCACCTCAATCACGTTCGAGTCGGTGATCTGGGCGTAGCTGGAGTCCTCAGCATTCATCTGATTGGTGTAGTAGGTGATCGCCGGATAGGCCAGCACATCTCCCAGGAATTTGTCGGCCAGATTGCTCAGCCAGTCGTCGGCCACCACGACATAGTCCTGTCCACCTCCTTGCGGCGGTGGAGCGGCGGCCACAACGGGCACTGCTACCAACAGCAGCGTTGCAATCAAGAACAGATTTAGCAGTTTCTTCATTTGGGACGCTCCTCCTCTTAAACTGAATTTCATCTCAACAAACGATAACCCGAGGTACATCCATGGAATAATTTTGACTCGCCTAAGCATCCCTCCTTTCCTGGTCGGTAATCGATGGCGGGAGACAAAGCCTGGCCTGCATGCGTACCTAGCCCCTATGTGCCACCGGCTGGCGGTAACCCGTTATTGGGCGCATCGAAAACCAATGTCGTCGTTGGCAGTGATCTTGGGATCGCCACCGTTGCGGTTGGTACTCAAGACGTATTCCGCCTCGTCAAACCAGCCACCACCCCGTATACTCCGGTATTCGGAGCTGTAGTGACTGTCCTGGTAGTCACTACCCGGATAGGCGATATAGGGCGAGTCCACCCATTCTTTGACATTACCGGCCATGTCGAATAGACCGTAGTCATTGGGCGGGTAACTACCCACAGAGGTCGTCCCTCGCAGGCCACTATCCTTGCCGTTCAATAGGGTGGGATCATATTCGTTACCCCAGGGATACAGAAAGCCCTCCGGCCCGCGTGCTGCCTTTTCCCATTCAAATTCGGTCGGCAGCCGCTTCCCGGCCCATTCACAAAAGGCTTGCGCATCTTCAAAGGTCACAAATACAACCGGGTGATTATCCTTGCCTTCGGTGTAAGCCGAATGCCAGTTTTGGGGACTCCCTTCCTGCTCCCGGTATGTCACATAACCCGTCGCCTCGACGAACGCGGCAAAATCAGTATTGGTTACCTCAAAGGCATCAACCATAATGGCTGGCAGGTCCATTTCCTGGGCAGGGGCTTCGTTTGGGTCGCTGTTGTCGTTGCCCAGAATAAAAGGGCCGGCGGGAATTTCGACCATAGCATCCCTGATGGCTATAGCCGGCACCTCTTCGGTTTCTTTGCTTTCTGGGGCGGGTGTGTTTGTTGGGCGGGGAGTCGGTGTTGACGGTGGCGGAGGGGGGGTGTGGGTCGGACGGATTTGGATGACGGTGGGGGTCAAGGTTGGAGGCGCCGGGGCTGCCGCCATCCCTTCGCCGCCTGCGCCTGGGCTGGCGGGCTGAGCGGTGATTGGCGCTTCTACCCGGTCAACCACATCGCCACACCCAGCCAGAAGCAACGAAATCATAGCCAAAAGTGCGACAGACAGCCAGCGTAGGCGTCGCAGGTAAGCCATTTTTTCTCTCCTCCAGTGTTGGCTTTCAGGTAAGGGATAAGCAACTTGATTGATAGATACTGGTATGGTGCCCGGCACCCTTCAGAGGGACTAGAACCCAAAAGGGGAATTTAACAGATATTAGCATAACCCTTGACAAAAGTCAACGCCAAAATCGAGCCCCGCCTCATTGTCTTTGCAAGGCATAAGCGTTGGCAATCGCCCGCTTTTCTTCATCCGTGAGGTGATGCTCGGACTCCCACTTCTTGAGTGGTTTGGCGTAAACGCGGGTCATGTTACGCATATGCAGGCTAGAGATGACTACTCCATTGCCATAACCATCCACCAATGCCAGCGCGAAAGATTGGTCGCCGCCCACGTCATCGAAGGGATTAAAGCGGAGCACGCCCAGCCATTGTAGACTGCGCCGCGAGGCCAGGTCCGTCTGGTGTGCCAATGCCTCCAGTTCATCCAGCCTTTGCGCTACGTTACGTACCTGTGCCATGTGACCGTGCAAGATCTGCTCAAGGTTCCCGCCGCTGGTGCCAGCGACCAATGCCTTATATTCCGCGTTAACTTTTCCCAGTCGGATTTGCAGCCAGCCAACCCAGGCCAGCGCACCACCGGCGATAAGTAGCGTTACCAGCCACAGCCAGCCGATGTTACTTATCACAAATTGATTCAGGACCACAGGCAGCCTCCTTGATCTGGTTTCGATGCGAGGGGCGATCAGCGGGTACCGGGCAGTTTGCTGAGCACCGGCGTGATAGACTTTTCTTCGTGTACCAACTTAATGACTTGGGCCAGTTCCGACGCAATGGAAACTACCTCAATCTTTGCGTGCTTCTTTTCAGGTGCCAGGTAGATGGTATTGCTCACAACCAGTTGTTTGATGTAGGTTACATCCAGTTTCTTGAGCGAATCACCCACCAGTATCGGGTGAGTAATGGCCACGTGGATTTCGGGCTGTGCACCAGCATCGAGGAGGGCGGGGAATGAGTCCAGCACGCTGCCGCCGGCAATCACATCATCAATGACGATGGGAATCCGGTCCTTGATGTCACCTACCACGTGGGTAACCTTTGCAGAATTGAAGCTGGCCCGCCGTTTATGCATTAGCACTAAAGGGATGTCCATCATGCTGGAGATCCGGCTGGCCAATTTGGTGCGTCCGGTGTCGGGCGAGACAATGACGGCATTTTCGAGGCCCTGGTTCCGGAAATAGCTGGCAAAGGTGGGAAAAGCACTCAAGGGATCTACCGGGATGTTGAAAAAACCCTGGATAGCCGCCGCGTGCACGTCGAAATAGATCACCCGGCTGGCACCCAGCATCTCAATGGTCGAGGCGATGACCTTAGCGCTGATTGCCTCACGGCCTTTCGACATACGCTCTTGCCGTCCATAGGGGAAGTATGGCACTACGGCCGTAATGTTGGCCGCTGAGGCCCGGCGAAAAGCATCGATGAGCAGGAACAATTCCATCACGTTAGTGTTGACCGGAGGGGCACATGGCTGGATGATGAAAACGTCCTCCCCACGTACTGGCTCATTGATCTGAACGTGAATCTCACTGTCAGGCAGATGGGTAATGGTCAGGTCACCCAGCGTAGTGCCCAGGATGTGTACAACTTCCTCGGCCAACGGGCGATTGGCGTCGCCGCTGAAGATTCGCAAAGGGTGATACCTTGACATAAAAAATCCTCCTTGTTTTTTCAAAGATCACATTCAGGATAGACACAACCCCAATCGTGTTAGCAGATTATACACCCAGAGCTACACTCCCAACAGAACCATCCCTCCCATCACAAGGGCAATCCCGGCAATGCGCCGGGGCGACAGAGCCTCCCCGAAAAGCCACCAGCCGCCAAGTGTGAGAAGCAGGGCGGCAACCCCTACCCACAGGGCAAAGATAACAGCCAGTTCGGCGCGCCGCAGCAGTACAGCGAAGATAACCAGCGCCAGGCTGTAGACCACCAGGCCGATACCAAACCCCAGCCAGCGATTCGTTTCGGCCCACCATTTGAGCGACAAGTCGCCGAGGATTTCCAAAATGGCGGCGACCAGGAGTAAGCCCCATACGGTCCAGTCAGCAGAGTGTGTCATCTGTTCGTCTCCGTTGTTAGTTGGGGATAGAACCGAGGAATTGGCTCTCTTAGTCGTCAATCTACGTCAGCCGTTATTCTAACACTCCAAATTATACCATAACCAGGCAAGCCGAGCCACAAGAATCCCTTAACGTGCGTCCGCTTGCCGCTTTCTGGGTTTTGGCAGAATTTGCTCTCTGATTGTGGCTTTGCTATAATACCAGCCAAATTGGGAGATTGAAATCGTGACACATCGCCGGCCGAGCGGGCGCGGGGAACCTCGCCGGCAAGGCCGGCGTTTTGGTAAATGAAGATTGTCAGCAGGGAGTGTGACAGGTGAGTAGTGTCTTGGTCCTAAATGCAACTTACGAACCGCTCAGCGTCGTGTCGGTGCGGCGGGCGGTCGTGTTGCTACTCAAGGAAAAGGCCGAGATTGTAGAGGCCGCCGAGGCAATACTGCGCTCGGAGCGTATCACGATGCCCACGCCGTTGGTCATCCGCTTGATTTACTATGTGCGTATTCCCTATCGTGTGTCGCTCCCGGTGACTCGCCGCACCGTGCTGGCCCGCGACCACTATACTTGCCAGTATTGTGGGAAGCAGCCGTTGCGCAAAGACCTGACTGTTGACCACGTCCTGCCCCGCTCGCGAGGTGGGCGCACTGTATGGGAAAACGTGGTCACCGCCTGCCAGCGCTGCAATGGGCGCAAAGGGAGCCGGACGCCGGAGGAAGCGAATATGAAGCTGTTGTCCACACCAGCCCGGCCGCGTTACGTGGCTTTGACCATGGTCGAAAGCGTCGATGCTCACCGGGTCTGGCATAAGTATATGTTCTGAATCACGCAATATGGGAGGTCCAGATGTCGGAGGCTGCTACCACTGCTTCGCCATTACCCTCACAGGAATCTATGGACTTTCGGGCCGAAGTCCAGCAACTCTTACATATCCTGGCCCACTCGCTCTATACTGAGCGCGAAATCTTCCTGCGCGAACTTATCTCCAACGCTTCTGATGCCCTTAACCGGGTCCAATTTGAAATGTTGACCAACCGGGACGTGCTTGAGCCCGAGGCCGAGTTAGCCATCCACATCGAGGCCGATGAAGATGCTAAAACCATCACTGTCTCTGACACAGGCATTGGTATGACCCGGGATGAGTTGATCGAAGATCTGGGCACCATCGCTCACTCCGGCGCGATGGCTTTTTTGCAGCAAGTCAAGAACGAAAAGCTGTCGGCAGAGGACATCATCGGCCATTTTGGCGTGGGCTTTTATTCCACGTTTATGGTTGCCGAAGAAGTGACTGTAATCTCTCGTTCCTACCGCCCCGACGCCGAGGCATGGTCTTGGACGTCGCGTGGCGCCAACACGTACACCCTGGCCCCTGCCGACAAATCGAAGCGCGGCGCTACTGTCAAGATCAAACTCAAGGAAGATGCCACCGAATTCGCCAAGGCATGGCGGTTGGAGCAGATTGTCAAGAAATACTCTGATTACGTCTCCTTTCCTATCTATGTGGGTGACAAAATCGCCAATCGGCAGACTGCCCTCTGGCGGCAATCGCCGCAGGAAGTTGAGACTGAGCAGTACTTCGAGTTTTACAAGCAGCTCACTCTCGATTTTGAGAAGCCGCTGCTCCATATCCACCTAGTCGCTGACGCCCCGGTCAACTTGCGCAGCATCCTCTATGTGCCAGCCAGGCGCGAGCAGGGCGTCCTACGCCTGCGCACCGATCATGGCCTCAAGCTCTACTCGCGCAAGGTGCTTATTCAGGAGTACAACAAGGATTTGCTGCCCAACCACTTCCGCTTCGTCGAAGGCGTAGTCGATTCGGAGGACCTGCCGCTGAATATCTCCCGCGAGACAGTCCAGAGCAACCCTATGATGCGCCAGATTCGGCGTGCGCTGACCAACCGGCTGGTGAAAGAGCTCAGCACGATGGTCGAAGACCGCCCAGACGATTACAAAACATTCTGGCATGAATTTGGGGCGTTCATCAAAGAGGGCATTGCCACCGACCCATCCAGCCACGAATCGCTGCGAGAGTTGTTGCGCTTCCATTCCTCCAAAGCTGGCGCTGACGATGGCCTGGTTTCGCTCAGGGAATACACCTCGCGCATGAAGGAAGACCAGAAGGCCATCTATTATCTCCTGGGTGATGACCTGAAATCGGCGATGCGCAGTCCTCACCTGGACTACTTCCGGGCTAACGATATTGAAGTGCTTTACATGGTAGGCCCCATCGACAGTTTCACAGCGCTGGCCCTGAAAGAGTACGATGGCAAGCCGTTGCAAAATGTGGATGATGCCGGGCTGGACTTGCCGGAAGTAGGCGCGTCGACGGAAGCCGGGACCGGCGAATCGGTGCCTCAACCCGACTTTGAGCGGTTGGTGGAGCGTTTCAAATCGACACTGGGCGACCGGATAATCGACGCATGCGAGTCGAAGAGGCTGACTGATAGTCCGTGTCGCCTGGTTTCACCCGAAGGTAGTCCCGACCGTGACCTATACCATATACGTCGTCTCATCGAGCAGGAATATGAGGTCCCCAAGAAGATACTCGAACTAAACCGTCGCCACCCCCTTATCCAGAATCTGGCCCACCTCCTGAGTGAATCTCCCGATGAGACGCTGATCAATATTGCTATCGAGCAACTCTTCGAGAATGCCTTGCTTTTGGAAGGATTGCACCCCAATCCAGCCGATATGACGCCACGCATCCAGATGTTGATGGAAGCAGCTATTGCATCGCGCGTTGAGGGATGAAAGCACTTGTCCAGAAATAACTTGGTGCTTTTGCAATCAGTTTACACCTGATTTGCCGCTTGAAGTGCAAAGTTATAATTGGACAAGTACAAAGTATGTTGGCGCTGCATGGGCTGCTTTGACACCTGTGATGAACCGAGATATACTGTCGGTATCCAGCAATTCCTCGAATGGTAGGCCGTCCTGCCTGCACCTGCCCGTCCCCGGCCCGCGCGGGCCAGGGTACACCCAAACTCAGCTTCAGGAGGCAAAATAACATGAATGCGACCGAAGTTTTTGCTCAAATGCCCGAGGCGTTCCGGGCCGACAAAGCTGGCGACCTGCGCGCTACATTTCAGTTTAACCTGTCGGGTGAAGGGGGGGGCGATTGGGCAGTGACCGTTGCCGATGGCACCTGCAGCGTTGTCGAAGGTAAAGCAGACAATCCCGATGTGACTGTGGGGATGCTTGCGGATGATTATGTGAAGATGACGACCGGCGAGTTGCAGCCTGTGGTCGCCTTTATGCAAGGGAAACTCAAGCTGCAGGGAGACATGAACCTGGCAATGAAACTCCAGGAATTATTCGACCGGTGATGGGCTGGTTGCCGGCGCGTTGCCCTCTAGCGGCCTGTCAGTTGGTTCTCCTTCTATTGTTCACCGTAATAAACAAAGAGGCTCCCTCTTATGAGAGAGCCTCTTTACTGAGTTCTGTTCAGCGACTGGCTTGTGCGCACCGGACGCAAAGCGTAGTATGAGGCAAGATTTCCAGGCGAGCCGGGTCAATCACCTGGCCGCAGATTTCACAAATACCATAATTTCCATGATCCAACCGGGCCAGTGCGCCCTTGATCGACTTGATTTTGGCTTCTGCCGATTCGCGCAAAGCTAGATTCATCTCCCATTCGTAGACAGTGGATGCACCTTGACCCAGACCGAAATCCCCCTTTTCTTCCAGCTTCTGATTGATGAGGGCCAATTCTTGCTGAGTCCGGGCCAATTCTTGTTCTAACCTTGCCCTCTCTGAAATGCTATCCAGTGTCATCTCTCTATCGCCCGGTCGGTCCGTGTTCATCGCGTACCATCCTTTCTGACCGGGCCTGTGCACCATCCCGGTCACTGATGGTCAGACCGGTCAGGCGACAGGCTCCTTTGCTAATGTTTCCGGTTGAGGCTCAATGCTGTCAGATGCATCGTCAGTTAGCACATCGTCTGAATCTGTTTGGCCATCCAGGAGCGCAGCATCATCTTCGGCGGACTCTGCTGCCCCTGCCGGTTGGGGTTCAGACTTCGAACCTGTGGCTTGACGCGACTCGTCTTCTTCCGTCACTTTCGGTTCTATAGCCTCCGCAGGTGCTGGCGCCGTATCGGCCGATAAGGACTCCGCATCGACTGCAGAGCGAGATGATGCTTGAGTGGCACGCCAGGCAACCTGTTCATCTCGAGGCACTCGCTTCAAGCTCAATCCAATCCTTTGCCGTTCGGGCTCAATCTTGATAATCTCTAGCAAGTACCGATCGCCGCGTTTTACCACCTCGCTGGGGTGGTTGATTTCTGCCTCGGAAAGTTCTGAGATGTGAATCAACCCCTCGATGCCATCTTCCAGATGGGCAAAAGCGCCAAAATCGACAATGTTCGTGATCGTGCCCTCCACTCGTTGGCCGATGGAGTATTTGGTGTCTACCAGACTCCATGGGTCGGGTTGCAACCGGCGCAGGCTAAGGCCAATTTTACTGTTGGCACGATCAAGCTTTAAAACATAGACATCCACTTCGTCACCAACCTGGACGATCTCACGCGGATGTTTGATGCGATGCCAGGCAAGTTCGGAAATGTGGATGAGGCCGTCGGTTCCGCCCAGATCTACAAACGCGCCAAAGTTAGCCAGACTGGTCACCACTCCGTGCACGACTTGTCCCTCTACGAGGCTGTCCATCAATTTGCGTCGTTGTTGCTCACGCCATTCACCCTGAGCTGCCTGTTCCGACATGATCAGGCGCCTACGCCTTCGGTCAACTTCAATAATCTGCACGACAATTTCATGCCCCACTTGTTCGGCCAGTCGAGCACTCTTCTCAGTCGGCGACAGCCGGCGCGGGAAACCGACTACCTGTGAAGCTGGCACAAAGCCACGAATCTTGCCAAAGGGGACAACCAGGCCACCTTTATTGTAACCAATGACCTTTCCCTCTACAATTTCTTTGCTCTTCAGATATTCTTCGGCTTTCTGCCAGTCTTTCTCTATCTGAGCCAGATAGAGAGAGACGATGGTGTTGCCATCCCGATCTTCGGGATTGACTACATAGACCGAAACCTGATCGCCGACAGAGATAGCAGATCGCTCTTCGGCGCTCAAACGTTCCAGGTCCTGGGGGCTAACCACTCCCTCTCGCTTCGCACCAACGTCAACTACAATTTCGTTGGGCCCTACCAACACCACCTGACCAGTCCGGATTTCACCGCGCTGAGGCTGTTGATAGTTGTACTCCTCCTGCGATAGCAAATCCGCCATCGTTTGAGTGGTAGGGGTAGCTCCCGTCTCCTCTTGAGTCATATGCTCTCTCTTTGCCCTCCTCAATCCCGATAAGAAATGAGATGACTGTTACCTTGCATCTTGTGAATTACCATAAGATCACTATCTCAATGTTCCAAATCGCCGGGTACGACATGTATCTTAAAAACAGGATAAAAATAGCCCGGCATTCTACCTATTGGAACGTACAAGCTAAATGGGCGAACACCGAGCTCGGTGAAGCAATTGGAAGCCTTTTGGCCAATCACTCCGACTCGATTATGCGAATTTGGTTAGGCGGTGACAGCATCTTCCAGCCCGTCTGGGCGAGACATGGGGCTATTGGCGCCCCGCCGACCGACACGTTACAGGAAATGTATCACGGACTCCGAAACTCGCCTGTCCTCCCTGGCTTAGGACCATTATACACTAGGCCTATTCCCCTGTCAACAAGGTTAAGAAAGGGGCAGCAAATCTAATTTTGAAGCTAGTATACTGTAGTGATCGGTAATGACCTTAAGGTTTTCTTAAACTTAGCTTTAGTAAAGCATAAGGACAAACAAAGCAATTTGGAGGATAATAAAGGTAGTTCCTATATTCTCATCACGAAGTAGTCTCTCGCAACAGTGTTGATGAGGATTTCAGATCACTCTTCCGTCCTCATAGTACACGGAGTTCGCAGAAACTGGGTTTTTTCAGTGTTCTCAGTGGCTGCAGTGATGATGAAAAGGTATCGTCGAGCACGATGGTGCCTGACTTTTCCAAACTAGGTTTCCGGATGAAACCCTAATCTATTGGGCTTTAGGGAATTGCTCGAAGGCAAAAAGGCGAGAAGTAAAATATGGAATATCGACGGCTGGGGCGCAGTGGACTGAAAGTCTCGGAGATCTGCCTGGGAACGATGACCTTTGGGCGGGACACAGATGAGACCGAAGCCCAGCGTTTAGTGGATATGGCACTGGACGCCGGCGTGAATTTCTTTGACACAGCCGACTCCTATGGCTCAGGCCGGTCGGAGGTGATGCTGGGCAAGGCGCTCAAGGGGCGACGTCGAGAGGCAATTGTAGCCACCAAGTTCTTCAACCCTATGGGGCCTGGTCCAAATGACTCAGGCATGTCGCGAGTACACATTATGAACGCCATTGAGGACAGCCTGAAGCGGCTGCAGATGGACTATGTGGATATCTACTATATTCATCACGTGGATGTGCAGGCGCCCATAGAGGAGATGCTCCGGGCATTGGATGACCTGGTACACCAGGGAAAGGTCCGCTACATCGGCTGCAGTAATTACGAAGCATGGCGATTGTCGGAAGCGCTGTGGATCAGTGACACCAGAAACCTGGCCCGCTTTGAGTGCTATCAGCCCCAGTACAGCCTGGTGGTGCGAGATATCGAGCAGGAGCTGATCCCCCTGTGCCAATACAAGGGGTTGGGGGTGGTGGTGTGGAGTCCACTGGCCGGAGGTTTTCTTTCGGGCAAGTACAAACCTGGTCACAAGAGGCTGCCGGGAACCCGTTCTGAGGAAAACTGGGCCTACCCGGAGCCTTACTTTGCGTTCAACGCAGACGAGACTCTGCAGACCCTTCTGGAGGTGGCGGAGCAGTTGGGTCGCAGCCCGGCCCAGGTGGCGCTGCGTTGGATCCTTGAGCAGCCGGCTATCACCTCGGTGATCGTGGGAGCCAGGAACAGCCAGCAATTGGTGGACAATCTCCAGGCGGCGCAGTGGCGGTTGGAGGACGAGCCGCTGGCGCGGTTGAATGAGGTGTCGCGCCTGCAGGAACGCTACCCCAATTCTATGGAAAAACATATGATCGAGCGGCGCAATCAGGCGCTGAGAATTAAGAGTGAATATTCAAGATAACGATATAGAAGCTTAACCTGCCGGCGAAGTTCAGTCCACGCGGCGAATGCCGGCCACTCACTTTCGTGGGAGAGCCAAATGGACAAAGAGAAGATAGCTAACCTGAAAGGAGGTGGTCAAAGGAAGTTATTTACTCCAACACTTATACCTTACACGCTCATGTGTTTAACAATATACGCTGTACATCGCTGACTGTTAGAAAGAAGAATTTCAGAAAAACTTAGACTAAGTTAGGAGATTGAAGATGTTAAGTAAGTTTCGAGATATATCTAGCAAGTTTCGAGGAACTACGATGTTGAGTGTGGTGATCATTGCGTCGGTGTTATTTACAGCCTACGCTCCGGTGGCTGCCTATGCATCGACCGTAGTGTCGCCAACCTCAACCGTGGTGGTTGCCCTATCGCCATCGACCGCGACGGACGCGACGGTGCAAGCGGCTAAGAATCCAACCCTGGGCGAAATCCTGGCCAATAGTCAGGGTATGACACTCTACACATTCAAGAACGATAAACCCGATCAGAGTAACTGCAACGGCGCTTGCGCCCAGCTTTGGCCGCCGCTGACGGTGTCACAGGGCGAACAACCAGCGCTTGCCCAAGGCATCTCGGGCAAACTGGGCGTGATTCAACGCCAGGACGGCACCTACCAGGTTACCTACAACAACATGCCGCTCTACACCTTCACTCAAGATACCCAACCTGGACAAACAAACGGCCAGGGATATGCGAACCTCTGGTATGTAGTGTCCGTGTCTGCACCGGCTGCGGCTGCACCGGCTGCGGCTGCACCGGCTGCGGCGGTGCCTGACTTTTCCACGCTGGGGTATCCCAACGTGCTGTCCAGCCAGGACATCCCGGCTGGACAGGCGGCTACCATCACCGCCGGGCCATTCACCATCCAGGTGCCGGCCGGCACCTTCAATGTGCCGGTCAAGTTTGAAGTGCTGACAGGTGATTTGGCCGGATTCCTGGCCAATACCCCCCAAGGCGAAATGCCGGTGCTGGACTTTGCTTTCCGCGTGACTGATACCCAAACCGGCCAATTGGTCGGCGAGTTCAACCAGCCGGTTGTGCTCACGGCCAAGGATCCCAGCATCGTGGCGGGTAGCCTGTACTACAACATCACCTCGGACGGGGCATATGTTGCCAACCCAACCGGGATGAAAGTGCAGGCCGGCGGGTTGACACACCCAATCACCGGCGCAGTCGTCGGCTGGGTGATCACCTCGCCCGCTCCGGCTCCGAAAAGTGGCAAGATCGCGCTCTTGCTGCCCGAGACTAAGACCACGCGCTACGAGACCAAAGACCGACCTTACTTTGAGCAGAAGATGCAGCAACTCTGCCCCAACTGCCAGATCATCTACAGCAACGCCAACCAGGATGCCAGCTTACAGCTTTCCCAAGCTGAAGCGGCTCTGACCAACGGCGCCCAGGTGCTGGTGCTTGACCCGGTCGACTCAGCCGCTGCTGCTGCCATCGCCAATATGGCTAAGACGCAGGGTGTCCCGGTCATCGCTTACGATCGGCTTATCTTGAACTCCAACGGCGTCAACTACTACATCTCCTTCGACAACGTCCGAGTCGGGCAGCTTCAGGCCCAGGCTCTGGTCAACCAGCTGAATGAGATGGGGATCAAGAATCCGGTCATCGTCATGATCAACGGTGCTCCCACCGACAACAACGCCAAGCTGTTCAAGCAGGGCGCTCACAGCGTCTTCGATCCCCTGGTCAAGGCCGGTAAGCTGACCATCGCCAAGGAGTATGACACACCCGACTGGAGCCCCAACCAGGCCCAGAACGAAATGCAGCAGGCACTAACCGCCTTGGGCAACAAGGTGGATGGCGTCTACTGCGCTAATGATGGTACCGCCAGCGGCGCTATTGCAGCCATGAGGGCGGCCGGCATCAATCCGATGCCCCCGGTCACCGGTCAGGACGCCGAGCTGGCTGCTATCCAGCGCATCCTGATCGGCCAGCAGTACATGACGATCTACAAGGCCATCCGGCCTGAGGCGGACGCTGCGGCGCAGCTCGCTTATGATCTGCTCACCCATACTCCCATCCCGGCCCAGATGACCCAGGGCAAGACGACGAACAACAGCACGATCGACGTGCCCTCAGTGTTGCTCACCCCTGTCGTAGTCACTAAGAGCAACATCAACAGCACTGTGGTGAAAGACGGGTTCTGGACGGTTCAGCAGATCTGTACATCTGAGTACGCGAATGCTTGCAAGGCGGCAGGATTGGAATGAAACCTGAAGCCTTGAGTTCTTAGAGGTAGTATGTGGTGGGAGTAACCAGGTGTCGATAGACTGGTTACTCCCACTTAACTATCGACACCCAAACAGCCCACCCTGAACAGGTCGTAGCCGCTATCACCGCCGCTGAATTCGGCGCGTCTGAAAGTCAAGCTGAAACGCCTTCTAAAATCCAGATTTTGAATCAGCACAGACAGGCTCTTCACCATGCCTCAGCCTTGCTGGTCCGCGATCGGCAAGTGCCTTAAGGTTGGCTTAAGCTTGGCTTTAGGGAAGCATAAGGACAAACAGCCCAATTTTGATAATAATAAGGGTGACGTGTATAATGACTCCGTTGCCTTAACCTCGCGTTAACTTGAAAAGGGAACGCCAGAAAATAATGAAGAAGATATTGCATATACCCCGGTCCCGGTCCAAATGACGCAGGGTAAGGCGGTGAAAACGGCAAGATCGACGTGTCGTCGGTGTTGCTGACCTCGATTGTGGTCACCAAGGATAACATCAAAGACACCATTCCCCCTCACTTATTGGAGGAGAGCAATGAATGAGCCGGCCCGTAAGCCAATCCTGGAAATGCGTGGAATCAGCAAGCGCTTTGGCGCCGTCCAGGCCCTGGCCGAGGTAGATTTTGAGGTCTACCTGGGTGAGGTAGTAGGGCTCGTCGGCGACAATGGCGCCGGCAAGTCTACCCTCATCAAGATTATTTCTGGCGTTTACCAGGCCGACGCGGGACAGTACATCTTTGAGGGACGTGAGGTCACTGTAAACAATCCCCGAGAGGCGGCCGAGTTGGGGATCGAGACGGTGTATCAAGACCTTGCATTATGTGACAATCTGGATGTCGTCGCCAATCTGTACCTGGGCCGGGAGAAGGTTCAGTCCGCGATTCCGGGCATTTTAAAAACGCTGGACGAAATAACTATGCAGCGAGAAGCTCAACGCGTTATCGATGAACTTCATGTTCGTATCCCATCTGTGCGATCGCGAGTTGCGACGCTGTCAGGCGGTCAGCGCCAGTCAACCGCTGTGGCCCGGGCAGTAATGTGGAATTCTAGAGTCGTTCTGTTAGACGAGCCCACGGCCGCCCTCGGCGTGGAACAAACCCGCCTGGTGAAGGATTTAATCCTCCGGCTGCGTGAACAGGGCCTGGGAGTGGTCGTGATCAGTCACAACCTCGCTGACGTATTCGATGTGTCGGACCGCATCATTGTGCTTTATTTAGGATACCGTGCTGCCACCTTTGACACCCATACCACCAACCCCGAGCAGGTCGTTTCGGCCATCACTGGTGCAGAATATGGCGGATCGCACAACGAAACAAACAAGGCCTCAGCAGCTTGAATAGGGAACTATGTTATCAGTAACACATTGGAGATTTCAACGATGGACGAAACAACACAAGAGGCGAAGGTTGGCGGAGAAAGTGAAAATCCTTTTAGCGAATTATGGCATACGGTTACTGAACAGATAGCCCACGGGAATATTGGTTCACTTCCGGTGATGCTGGGGCTCATCCTCATCGCCGTCATTTTTCAAATTGCCAATCCCAACTTCCTGACCCCATTGAATCTCACCAATCTTATGGTGCAGATTACTGCGATTGGCACCATGGCTGTGGGAGTTGTGTTGGTCTTGCTAATCGCCGAAATCGACCTTTCGGTTGGGGCAGTCAGTGGCTTATGTGCTGGCATCATGGCCGTTTTATCGGTCAATTACGGTATGCCAGCCTACATCGCCATCGGGGCCGGTGTTCTAACCGGTGCCGCCATCGGCCTTTTGCAGGGCTTTTGGGTCGCTAAGCTGCACGTGCCTTCATTTGTGGTCACCCTGGCCGGTTTTTTGGGCTGGCAGGGCGCCCTCTTGGCCGTCTTAGGCCAGACAGGGACCGTGAACCTGACTGACCCGATAATTGTTGGAATTGTCAACGCCCTTTTGCCCGTATTGGCAGGTTGGGTTCTCGGCTTTTTCCTTGTCGGAGTGTATGCCTTCAGCCTCTTCCGAGAAAGGCTACAACGCGCCCGGCTCGGCGTGGAAAGCCAGCCAGTTACCGCGACCATCGGCAGGATCGTGCTGGTCGGCGTTGTTGTTCTCGGTGCCATCACCCTAATGAATGTCAACCGCAATCCTCGCGGAACCCCTGCTATCCAGGGTGTGCCATCGGCTGTGCTCATTTTCCTGGCATTTATTGTAATGTTTGACTTCATCACCCGGAGAACCCGGTTCGGCCGCTCTGTTTTTGCCGTTGGCGGCAGCCCCGAAGCTGCCCGGCGAGCGGGCATCAATGTCGATCGGCTGCGCATTATTATCTTCGTCTTGACTTCCACCCTGGCTGCCTGTGGTGGGATCCTGGCAGGCTCTCGCTTGTTCGCCGTCAACCAATCTTCAGGCGGTGGTGATGTGCTTCTCAATGCCATTGCCGCCGCGGTCATTGGGGGCACCAGCCTCTTCGGCGGGCGCGGGAATACCTGGTCTGCTCTCCTGGGAGCGCTGGTCATCGGTTCTATCGCCAATGGCATGGATCTGCTGGCTCTTGCCTCTTCCATCAAGTTCATGGTGACAGGTGCCGTCCTGCTCTTGGCCGTCACCCTTGATGCTTACACCCGTTCGCGTCGTGAATCGAGCGGCCAATCCTGATCCACTATTGTTTCTATCGTGCTTCGTACCGCAAACCTCGGCGAACTCTGCGTTCTCCGTGGTGAAATATGCTTGCCGACTATCTAACATCTTGTGCACCGTTACATCAATTTGCTCTTTGCCCCGAACTTGTGTAATCTGTACTCCATGACGCTGGCCAAATGACATAGCTCCTCATATGCATGATATGTAGATAGGGCTGCCAGTGCGTCCCGGCCTAAACACTCACATATCACCACATTCTTAGAAGCTCTCTGAAAAGTGTCTCAGAAACCAGGGTTTTCCGGAAAACCCTGGTTTCCCTGGCCTAGTACCCCATCACAGGGATTATGATATGATACAGATGCGGCGACTTATCACCATCTTGGCTCTGTTCCTGATTTCGCTATTCGTACTCGTCGGTGTGGGCTTGTTCGTCGCTACCCGCCGGCCGCAGCGTCTGCCGCAGTACGCCAGCCAGATTGGCTCCAATCTGACCTTTGAGCGCGTGGCCGAACCAGGCTTTGATGACGAGGGAAGGGCACGTCTGGCGGACTCCGCCTGGGCGATGCGCTATTTCCGGGCCGACGGAGCCGCCACCGGTTATCTCTACGTGGGCACTGACAATAACATCATCGGGCTGGCAATGGCTGCCTTGCGCAAGAAAAAGGTAGCTCTCCCGGTGCAATCCCCCCAGATTCGCCGCTACCGGCCCGACCTGGGGCCGCAGACGTGGGAGGTAGTCTTCGACTACGCCGACCACGAGCAAGCGCCTTACCTCAACGAAGGCTTCCGCTCAATGGGGATTTACAAAGCCAAAGCCGACGGACGCACCTATCTCTATGCCGCTACCATGGCGGCCCGCACCCCTTCTGTGTGGCGCAGCGCCACGGGTGACCCCGGTACTTGGGAAAAGGTGTTCACTTTCCCCGACGAGCCTGAGAGCAAGGTCGGCTCGATCCGGGGCTTGGTCGCCCACGACGATGGCCTGCTGTATATGTCTACCACCCGCCACGGAGACATCTTGCCCGGCGGTGTGGGTCAGATTTGGGCCACGGACGGGCTGACCTTCACCCGGGTTATCCCCGACGGGTTTGGCAATCCTAACAACGCCGGCATTTCCAGCCTGGCCAGCTTCAACGGTTGCCTCTGCGCCGGTACCTACAACCCCGTCACTGGCTATGAAGTGTGGAAGCTGCGCTGCGTGTCGGACCCCGAGGCGCCTCCCCAGCCGGTGATTCGTGGCGGGGGCGGTCAGCCCCACAACGAAGCAGTGATGAGCATGCGGGTCTTCAAAGACCATCTGTACGTGGGTACTGGCATCCCCTTGGGATTCAATCCAATCACCCGGCACGGCCCGCGGGGCTGCAATCTGATCCGCATCAACCGGGACGATAACTGGGAAAATGTGGTCGGCCCCAAGCACGATCACCCGCTGTCCGAGTATCAAGGTGGCTTTGGCTGGTATCTCAACGTATATTGCTGGTATATGAACGAGCATGGGGGCCATCTTTACCTGGGTACCTGGGACATGTCGCGTACTATCGCTTTCTTAGGGCAGGACGCTGAGAACATCGCGCCCCCATTCCGCCCCTTGCTTGCTGAGTTGGTGACCCGCCCCCAAGACTGGGGCTCGCCCATGGGGGGCGACCTGTACCGCAGCGCCGATGGCATCCACTGGGAGCCGGTCTTTCTGGATGGCCTGGGAAATCCCGATAACCACGGCATTCGTACGCTGGAATCGACGCCGATGGGTCTCTTCGTGGGTACCGAGAATCCGTTTACCCGGCTCGAAGTCTGGCTGCTGCGTGATCAGTGAAACTGGCGATAGTCACCATCGGCCGGTTGGTCGGGCGGGGAAGTGGCGGCGCATAAACCACAGCCAGGCTGCCAGCCCCGCTGCCAAGATGGCTTCCTGGTAGTCCAATCCATTCAGCAAGTAATTGACGATTAATACGCCCAGGACAAGCAGGGTGAGCAGCCATGCTACGCGTTTGCGCCGCCAGAGGTTATCCGCAAGCAAGAGGAGGGCAAAGCCGGCGAGTGCCGTGGTGACCTGACTACCAGGGCCGGCCGCTAGCGGCGAGAAGGGTTTCATCAATATCGGGTGGCCGGCCAGAGTGGGCGTGACAGCCGAGAAAACGTTGAACACTCCCATCAGTCCGGTGAGCGCAGAAGTGACCCGCACGCTCCACGCCCGGGCCCGGGGACGTTCTTCGGTGCCGAATGATTTCACCCGTCGCAGTAAGAGAAAACCGACGAAAAACGGCAGCCAAAAGGTCAGACCTCGAAAGGCTAAGGTGATCA
The DNA here is from genome assembly GCA_024643945.1 of Anaerolineales bacterium. The sequence goes on along the minus strand of JAHELX010000029.1, from coordinate 3,740 downwards.
CTGCTGCCTGGCTCGATGGCACTCCCAGTGAGGTGTATGTCAGCACCATCATCCCTTCTACCACTCCAATTCCCATTGGGATGGGAGAGACGACCAGGAACAAAAAGCCCATCGCGTACCCGGCTACCAGCGGACCAAAGGCAATCGGCTGGTGAAAAGCTAGAAAGAGGGGGCAGAGAGTGCCCAGATTCGCCAGGTGGACAGCCAGCGCCACGACCAGGGTGCGGCCTAATCGTCCCGGGTGGGCAATGATAGCGATGGCAGCTTCGGCGAACTCGGCCGCGTTCTTGTCAGCCCAATTGTCGGCCAGGAAAGCTGGGCGTCTGAGTCGGTCGGCCAGCCGGTTAATGCTTCGTTGTAGCCAGTTGAGCAACCGATGCAATCGGCCCGGTTGCCACAGCCCCAATAGCAGTAGGCTGCTTAAGCCGCTGATGATTACAAACAAAGCGAATGTGCCGAAGATCGCATAGATTTTGAGCTGGTGCTGCAGGAACAGGTAAACCAGGCTGGCGATCAGCACCGGGGCGAAGGCGCAAAAGTCGGCTACCAGCACTAACACGGTACCGGCGGCCGTCCGCGCCGCCGATTCGCCGCGCCGGGCAGCATCGTCCATAAACAATGCAGTCGTGCTGGCGCCTCCGGTGGGCGTTACCACGTTGACGAACACCGAACTGAGGGTGATCGGCAGCAGATCGCTTATGCGGCTTGCAACTTCTACCGTGTAAAAGGCAGCCTGGTATAACGCTGTATACGCAACATAGTAACCAAACTGTAGCAAAGCCGCCACCAGCACCCAGTGCCATTGGCCTTGGGCCAGTGTCTCGGCCAGTTGTTCGATCTCACTAAAACGGCTGATTACTACCCACACAAAAGCAATGATCAACAGGTAGAATAGCCAGCGACGTTTCATATTACGTAATCTTTCAAGCTGGCGGTGCGTAAGGAGGGGATGAACAGCGCGACCGGGCTTACTACCCCGATGGCGTCTAGCGTGGCATGGTTGGGGGGCAGGAGAGTGCACAGGCAGCATACCCGTGCTGCCCAAATTCTCGGTGGAACCCATTGGCTCCAGCATTGGTCCGGTCGGAGGATATGGACAATCATTACCCCTTCATGATAGCCGGATGGTGAATCTTGTCAATTTTGGTTTAATCGACTTGCATTATGTGTATTCTGTCTCGTCACGATGGCCTTTGAGCGACTCTGCCTCGATGAAGATGCGCTTGATTCTTGGCTGGTCCTTACGGATGCTTGTCTCCAGGCGATCAACTGCGGCCGTCACATCCGAAGCAGATAGATCGGGGCGAAATTCGATGTCAATGTTGAGCAGCACCTGGTCTGGCCCGAAATGCATCGTGAGCGGGCGCCACACTCGCTTCACCGCTGGATCGGCCTCGGCAAGCTCGCGGATACGCCGCACAACATCCACGTCGGCGCTTTCGCCAACGAGCAGGTCTCTGCTCTCATAGGCCAGAAACACGGCTACCGTTGCCAGAATGATCCCAATGACCATGGAGGCGGCTCCATCCAGGTAAGGATTGTCGAATCGATACCCGAAGAAGACGCCCAGAAAAGCAACTGCCACACCCATCAGTGCCGCCGAGTCCTCAGCGAGCACGGTATAGACTGTTGGGTCCTTACTGGTGCGAAGAGCATGCCAGAAACTCTCCCTTTCCTTCTTACTGGCAAGTAGTTTTTTCAGAGCGATCACCCATGAGCTACCCTCCGCAATGAACGCGATGCCCAACACGACATAACTCCATATTGGGTCGCGGATTTTGCTGGGATATTGTATATGCGTGATGCCCTCATACATAGACATTCCGCCGCCCATGCCAAAGACGACGATGGCAACAATCAGGCTCCAGAAGTAGAGTTCCTTGCCATGACCAAACGGATGAAGCTCGTCGGCCGGCATTTTGCTTCTGTTGATGCCGAGCAGCAGCAGCATTTCGTTGCCGGTGTCAACCAGCGAGTGAATCCCCTCCGATAGCATCGCCGAACTGCCCGAGAAGAATGCAGCCACAAACTTTGCCGCCGCTATCACAAAGTTCGAGACGATGGCGGCGTAAACGGTGATTGGGCGTTCAGATGACCCGGATGGCGTATGTGTCACTGAGGCTCAGACCCGCCGCAAAGCTCGGACAATGGCGACCAGCACCACACCGCCGAGGAAGGCTATAATAACTTGGCCGACCAAACTTGTGGCAACTATCCCCAGGAAGCCGAACAGCCAACCGCCCAGGAGACCGCCCAATAATCCTATGATCAGGTCTCCCAGGAGGCCGAAGCCACGCCCTCTCATAACCAAACCGGTGAGCCAGCCAGCCACAATTCCGCTGATAATCCAGATCAGGATGTTCATAATGATTTACCTCCTTACAGGTATGCTAACAAGTGTCGGTAGGAGCTCATCCCAGGTTTGGGTGGGTGAGCTGTTTCTCTGTCCGGCGCTACCCGATCAGCCGGGCAATGCCAAAGGCGGCGCCTGCCGCCAATCCCCCTATCGAGATCGTCTGTAGACCTGAGCGCAACGCGTTGACGCCGGTGACGCGTCCCTTGACGTAGCCAAATACGAAGAGCGCTGCCAAGGTTACCGCAACGGAGACATAGAGCGCAGAGATGACCGAACTCATAAAAACGTAGGGTGACAGGGGGATGAAGCCGGATATCGCGTACGAAAGGCCAATCGTGAGGGCGCTCTGTAAGGCCCGCTGCGGATCGGGGGCTTCGAGACCCAATTCAAAACGCATCATAAAATCCACCCACTTCTTCCGATCCTTGCGTAGTGCATTGACCGCCGAAGTGACTTGAGTCTCGTCCAGACCGAGGCCTTGCAGGATGTCGGCGACTTCTTGGGCCTCTACCTCAGGGACATCCTTCGTCTCTTGCTCTTCCCGCTTGCGTTCGACGTCGTAGTGTTCAGCATCCGTTCGGCCTGACAGATAGCCGCCCAACCCCATAGAGATGGAGCCGGCCGTGATCTCTGCCAGGCCGGCAACAACAACGACCCGAGAGGCGACTGCAACCCCCGACATCCCCGCGGCAATCGCAAATGGAACAGTCAAGCCATCAGACATCCCAATCACAATATCGTGCACGATGTCCGAGGCCGTAAAATGCGGCTCAGGCTGTGTTTTGGGCGACATGTTGCATCTCCTTAAGTAGCGGTGAGCCACTAAAGCTTTGACTGATTAGGCCGTGGTCAGTGTCTGCTTCACCGGTGGGGTGATCCACGCCAGACGTGCCTCTTGCACCGGCCGGGCCACGCAACAGGTTAAGGCAGCATCATTCAGCGAAAGTAGCAGAGGGAATAATTGCCTGCCTGGAGCAGATCTGGGAAGGTTGAAATAGAATTAACTTCAAGAACATCCCCTGTGATTGGGAACCGTGGTTGTTCCAGGGTAAAATCTCTCATCGCGTTGTTTCTTGAATGAGCAGGCCCAGGTATCCCGGGAGAAGGGCCTGCTCGTCACGGCGTCCCGGTCGCCGATTAACTGGGGGATGACGCGTATGTAGACCTGGTCTATTTACGGTGTCGGAGTGGGGGCGGGGCACTCCCCCAGGGTGACCGCTACCTCAACCTGCTTGCCATCGCGCAGGAGGGTAAGGGTCACGTCCTGGCCGTGTTGCGCCTGCTGCACCAGGGCTTGCAGGTCCCCTACCCCGTTCACCGCCAGGCCGTCCATGGCTGTAATCACGTCACCTCCCACCAACAGAATTCCACTAATTTATTCTCG
>JAHELX010000436.1 GCA_024643945.1 Anaerolineales bacterium | reverse complement strand
CCCCTGATCCCCCGATCCCCGATTCCCCGAGTCCTGATTCCCTGAGTCCCTGAGTCCTGATTCCCTGATTTCCTGAGTCCTGAGTCCCTGACTCCCTGCCACGACCGCCCCGGCCACCACCGCCAACCCCGTCGTCGTCAATACGCCTAATCGCCACGGAAATTGGGCAAAGCTGGAGAGGGGTATGGTGCGCCAGATCCATTCCGAGGCGGGAGTCATCAGAAAAGCGACGACCAGTACCATCCCCTGGAAGAAGCGCAGCACGCGGCGGGTGTTGCGCTCAGGGATGTGGGGTATGGCGAAGAATGAAAGGGCAAAGAGAATCACCGGCACCAGGCCAAGCTGAAAGCCGGCCTGATCGTCAGGACCGGGGATGCTGGCCCCAAAGCCCCAGCGCGGCGAGAAGAGCTGGAAGAAGTAGACGAAGTCGCCGCCGAAGGCGTAGCGGCCGCCAGTCCACTGGTCGACCCGGACGTACTTGTATTCCAGCAGAGCAGGCAGTACAAAGATGGCCGAAAGCCCAATTCCCAGGGCCAGCGCCAGGGCTGGCGCAGCCCCCAGTCTAATCAGTCGCCTGAACGCCGTCACCAGCTTTCTGCCTCCAGCCTCCAGTTTCTCATCCTTCAGGCGCAGCAACATCAATATCGCCACAAACAGGCCAAGCGTGGGGGTGAGCAGCAATCCCAATAGGTTGCTGGTCAACATCAAACCGGCATAAGCCAATCCGGTGCCGATGAAGGCATTGAGCCGGGGACGATCCACCAGCTCGAAGAAGCCCCAAAAGACGAGGGGGATGAAGATGAAGCCGAAAGATTCGGACAGGGCCGCCCGTACGTACAGGTCAAACAGGTGATACGGGACATAGACGTAAACCAGCCCGGCGACCAACCCGGCCGGCCGGCCCAGCAGCCTGCGCACAAAGAGGTACATGGCCGCCGCCGAGCCCAGGACCGACAGGGCAAACACAATCTTGACGGCCGGCACGTAATCGAACCCCAGCAGATACAGTCCCTCGCCCACAAAGTACGCCAGAGGACCGTAGATGTTCCAGAAGGGATAGCCGTAGCCAAAGCCCCAATCGGGTCCCCAGCGCGGCCAGAGGATGCCGTCACCTATGGACTTGTTGAATTCAAACAGGAAATAGACGCTGGACCGGGCATCGTGCGCGCCCCAAAAATACCCCGGCTGCATCAGCGGCCCGATGGCGAAGAGGGAGAGTAGGAGGGTGAGGATCAGGTAAGGGTCGGGAGTTTGGAGTTTGGAGTTTGGAGTTTGGAGTTTGGAGTTCGGGTTCGAGACGGTCATTGGTGATGCTCCGTGCCCTTGGTGAGGGCGTCCAATTCCACCGTCACCGTGCTGTCTTCACGGCCAACCACCGGCAACCGCTCGAGCGTGTCGCCGTCGTACAGACCCAAGGCCAGCCGGTAAGGGCCAGGGGGGGCGTCGGGGGGAATGGCGATGACCACGTCGTCGAGAATCAACTTACCTGGGTCCCAGCGACTGGTAAAGTAATCCGCCCCTTCTGCGCTGGCGCCGGCACCCGCCAACGGGTCGGCCTGGGCGATCACCTGGCCCGACGCATCCAGCAGGTGCAGGAAAAGTTTCAGATCCCGGTAGAAGGGACGGGTTGCCTGCCAGGTGAGGGTTACGTGCAGGGTGTCACCGGGGCGGGGTGGGCCGTAGTCGGCCAGGGGCAGGCGCCCGGGCGTCGGTTCGTGCAGGCCGGCGGCAACGGGCGGAATTTCTACCGATAACTGGTAATCCAGGAGCATCAGGTGGTTCGCATCCCAGACTGCCAGCGGCCCGGTGCCTGGTAGCTGCTGAGTGAACCTGGGCTGCAGGTAGCTGTAGCTGGCCAGCAAGGTCAGGATGATGAGCCCGGCATAGGTGGGCCACGCAGCCAGCCGCCTGTCCAGCTTGACTGAGGCTCCGGCTAAGATCGACAGCAGGAGGCCGATCAGTCCTAACAGTTGCCAGGGGTAGGTCAAGGTATTGTGCAGGCCAGTCAGCCGCCAAAGGAAGGCCGAAAGTCCAAAGAGCAGGAGCGTCAGGGCCAGCGCCAGGATGGAGATCGCCAATGGACTGAATAGGTTCTTATCCTGGTTTGATCGGCTGGGGTTGGTCCGGATCCTTCCATAGGCCAGGAAGATGGCCAGCATACTCAGGCCAACGGCGGCGAAGCCAAAGCTCAGCGCCAGGCCGTCGTCCCAGCCTGGCCGGCTGGCGCCAAAACCCCAATAGGCGGAGAAGAGTTGGCCCGGGTAGAGAAAGTGGTCAAAAAAGTTGATGGGCGAGGCCGGTATTGAGAAGCCCGCGATCAGGAATGCCAACAGCAGGGCGGCGACCGTCCCGCTCAGGGCGGCCAGGATCGACTCGTAGCGGCGAGGCATTGACTTGCGCTGGCCGAGACGCCCCACCAGCACCCAGATGAGGAGCACCAGAAAGCCCCAAACTGCCAGGCCAGCCTGGCTTAACCCCACCAAGGCCCAAATCAGCGCCGTTAGCATGTAGGGGCGGAGCGTTTCTTTGTCCTTCAGGCCGGACGTGGCAGCCATCAATGCCCAGGGGAGCAGACCCAGGCAGAGAGTCTCACCCCACGCTCCGCGCACGTACACGGCACCGATGCGGTAGGGTAGGTAGGTATAAACCAGGGCGGCCAGGGCCGCGCCCGCTGGCCCCAGCGAGGGTCGCAGCCAGAGGTAAACCCCGGCGGCTCCCAACAAGAAGCCCAGGGCGAAGACGGCCTTCACGCCACCCGGAGGCGTCCCACCCAGCCAGACCACGGGCAGCGCCAGGTAGTAGGGAAGTAACCCGTCAGCGCGCAGCGGGTCGAAGTGGGTGGCGACGGTGGGCGTCCATCCCAGGTGCAGCGGCCCATCTGCCAGGTCGGCCAGGTTGTAGACCGGCACAAACCCGCTGTGCACCTGGATATAGCCCGGGTAGGCCAGGGGTGCGACTGCGAAGACAACCAGGGCCAGCGTGAGCAGCAAGTAGTAAACTTCCTCACGCCGCCAGGTCAAACGGTAAGTCACCGATGTCACGCAGTCGTTTCCCTTATGAGCGGTTTTAACACGTCTATCGTTGCTCCCATGCTTTGCCGTGCCGAGTAAAGCGGGGGTACATGGATAATGTAGCACAAGTTCATTCCGGGATGTAGGGGCGAGGTGACCTCACCCCTAGCGCGAAATATGCCGGAGAAATTTCATGGTTTCGTTTAGATAAACGTTGCTAGCTCCTCCAGCAACTTCTTCCTGATTGCCGGCACCATTACTCCCTCAGCCGGGTAGCCGACCACCAGGATCAGGAAGGGGCGCTCGTTGGCCGGGCGACCCAGAATCTCGCCCAGGAAGTTCATGGGGCTGGGGGTGTGCGTGAGCGATACCAGGCCGGCTTGATGGACAGCAGTGATCAGGATGCCGGTGGCGATGCCGACCGATTCCGACACGTAGTAGTGCTTGATCTTCTGCCCGTCAGGGCCCAGGCCGTAATTCTGGGCAAAGATAACGATCAGGTAGGGCGCGATTTCCAGGAAGGGCTTGTCGGCGCCAGTCCCCAGCGGGGCCAGGGCCTCCAACCATGCTTCCGGGGCGCGCCCGGCGTAGAACGCCTGCTCCTCCGCCTCAGCCGCCTGGCGGATCTGCCGCTTGATTCCGGGATCCGTGACGACCACAAAGTGCCAGGGCTGCATATTGGCCCCGCTGGGGGCGGTGCCGGCCGCTCGCAGGCAGTTTTCGATGATCTCACGCGGCACCGGCCGCTCCGAAAACTGGCGCACCGTACGCCGTCGCCGCATGTCGGCGTAGAAGTCGGCGGCGCGCTGCTTCATCTCCTGCACCGGGTATTGGCGATACTGGGAGAGCGGGAAGAATCTGGCTTGCGTCATAAAGACCTCCGATTACCTGACGGGCAAATTATACATTGCGTGGGGTACTTCCGCCAAAAAGCCTTGCGGTGCTGCCGATGCAGCACCGCAAGGCGCTATCCACCGCAATGGCGGCGTTTATCGGTTTCTTTTTTGCCAGAGTTTCACTGCAATTGACCACCGTTTTAGGGATTCTTCGGCCTTCCGCCTCAGAATGACATGTGTTGTCAACATGCGAAAAGTGCACCAAAAACAGCAAACGAAAAGTGCACCACTTGGACGTCACGATGTCCCGGGCTTTGGCCTGGTCAGGCAGCCAGTTCCAACGACTTGCTGACCTCCAGCGCGCTGAAAATCCGCCTGGGGCCCTGGACCTTGCGTGCCACCTCCAGGGCGACCTGGGCGGCGTCCTCGTCGGGCACCTGGCCCTGGAGTTGCACATGCCCCAGCTCAGCGCGTACCCGGATGGGCCAGAGGCGGGTCCGGCTGTCGGCAGCCAAGGCCATGGCTACCGAGCGCTCCAGGTCGGGGTCGGCCAGGATGTCATTGACGATGCCATTTACTCCTTGGACGCTGCCGGCCAGTATGCCTGCCATGCGCTTGATGCTCCCGGACGGGGCGTATCCTGACAGGGTCACCTGGCCGTCGTCTACGGTCACGGTGACCTCTGCTCTTGAGGTGCGCAGGGGGGAATAGGCTTGCAGAGCCTCTTCTACGGATTGCTTCAATGATTGGGGCATTCTGTTCACCTCCGATGGTGACTTGACATAATGTATAAATTGAATTCAGTTTCTAACTTGGCAGGCTGGTGGACGGGCGTCGCCCGAGCGTCACCGTCACCGTTTTTGTTTCCCCATCGCGGATGATGGTCAGGTCTACTTTTTGTCCTACTTCGCGGCGGGTGAGGTAGGAGAGGACGTCGTCGAAGCGGCGGACTTCTTGATCGTCAATGCGGATGATTACATCACCGCCAACGGTCACCGGGTGACCTATGCTCTCGAACTGAACGTTGCGGCTGCCACCCCGCAGGCCAGCCTGTTCGGCCGGGCTATCTGGGAGTACATTTTCAACCAGCGCGCCTTTAGCTTCGGGCAGATTCATCTCAGCGGCGATTTCGGGGAGGACATCCATGCCTGAGAAACCGATCCAGGGATGGGCATATTCACCCTTTTCAATGAGCGCCGGCACTACGTGCTGTGCCATGTTCGAGGGGATGGCGAAACCGACGCCCAAGAAGCTCCGTTCGCCCAACTGGTTAAAGTTGGGCACGATGGCGCTAGTGACACCGATAACTTCGCCTTGCGAGTTGAGCAAAGGGCCGCCCGAATTGCCGGGATTGATCGCTGCGTCGGTCTGGATGATTTCGGGGATGCGGTACTGAGGGTTGGTGCTGGACGGCAGGCTGCGGCTAAGACCGCTGATGATGCCGCTGGTCAAGGTGTTCTCGTAGCCGAAAGGATTGCCGATCGCCACCGCCCGTTGTCCAACGCGTACCTGATCCGAGTCACCCCAGATGATAGGGCGCAGACTTTCGGGGGGGACGTCAACGTGGATGACCGCCAGGTCGCTGTCCGGGTCGGTGCCCACGATAGTCGCCGGAACGGTGGTGCCGTCGAAGAAGGTCACCCGCAGCTCGGTGGTGTCGGCTACCACGTGATTGTTGGTAACGATGTGTCCCTGGGTATCGACCACAAACCCGGATCCCTCGCCGGTCTGCTGGAAGGGCCCGCCGGGGAGCTCAGGTGTGGGTACAC
>JAHELX010000435.1 GCA_024643945.1 Anaerolineales bacterium | reverse complement strand
TCCCTTTTGTCTTCCAGGATGCCGGCACGTCCCAGGTACGTGATCTGGGTGCCGATCAATTGGCAGTGTTCAAATCGCTGTACCATAGCAGAGTCTCCTTGTCCTAAAGAGATAAAGGGCGGAAAACCGCCCCAAGGCAGAGGTGAAGATGAAATGTGCATATTGCTAAGGGCAAGACTGGATTCATCTTACCACCGGGGAGGCACAACGTCAAGAAGGACAGCCGTCGATCGAACCTTTTGGGCCACCGGCCGAATCGTAGTGTATTCATCCCGTGCCATCGCGATTTCACTCTCGTTCTTACCAATAGCCCAGCCCACATGCGAACGGGTGTCCATGTCCAAGGTCCTTTGGACCTCGCTTCCTGCGGAGATGGAGTCCGTAGGCTGGGTTGAGCAAGGCGAAACCAGGATACTCGGCAGAACTTTGTCGGGTCTCCTCCTCGCTCAACCCCACGTACTTAGCTGCACCGCCGAGTCGTTCCTCGCGCACAAAAGCGGCGCCGCGCCCCACTGCCATGCGGGCCGCCATCCAGTCGCCCAGCATGTTGTCCACCGCCAGGATGAGCCCGATGCCCCAAACCACCTGCCGGTTGAGCAAATAGTGACACACCTCCGTTGAAAAGCTGGATTTATCGGACAGTGAAAAAAGGAGGAGCAAGAACGACATATCCGCCATTCTTGCCCCTTCTCGGTTCTATGGCAGTTACACACAGTTCTGCCCAGTATGCCAACTGGGCAATCGGATGCTCCTGCCGGCTCCACACCGTCCTCTAGTCAATTAGACGGCGAAAGTGTCGTATCCAACCACGCCAAAATCTCTCGGGCAAATGCCGGAAATACCACCAACCCTTTCTGAAAACTCTCAAACACCTCGTCCGGATTGATGTCAAGGTAACGATGCACCAGGATATTACGGAAACCGCCCAGCCCCTTTATCTCTCGATACAGTTCTTCTGAGATAACCGCTCTTTCTCGTAGGGTCCGCAAGCTTTCCTCGTATGTTTCAGCGTAAACGCCAAAATGGCCTGCCAGGATGTGGTCGGCCACGTCAAAAACAATCGTGGCTGCGGCAATCAGTCCCCGTTCGATGATCCAACGTTGGCCTACATCCCTGCGAAGCGTTTCCGGGTCGACTTCACGATACTTGTCGAGTTCCTTGAGTATCTCGTCAAGTTCCTTTAGGCGTTTTTCTACGGCTTCTCGCCTGAGGACCATAGCTTCATTCGCTCCCGCAAATATGCTCGTTGCTGACGGCGCAGCCAGGCCGTATCCCGATAAACCTGTAGCGTAGCCAATTCAAAACGCTCGCTGAGCGCCTGGTCGGCCGCGTACAGAAGCTGGCCAGTACGCAAAATCTCGAAGCGCAACACAGGCGAAGCCCGGCGCAAGTCTACCAGATCGACCCGTTCAGTTCCCAGGCAGTTGGTGATGATTTCCCTCAGACGAAAGGCCGGTTCGCTCCGGGTCAAGATGGCCAGATCGACGTCGTGCCCCTCCTGGCCGCGGCCTAAGGAGCCGAAAAGATAAGCCAACTGCACCCCCTCTCGCTCGAAGAGAGGAATGAGCTGGGGCAACCTTTGCTTGATATCTGAGGGAAGTTCGGCGAACTTATCCCAACGTTCAGGAATGCTCATCGGCTATTGTCACAAGAATTGAGCGAATACTTTTCGTAATCGCTCAAGATCGTCGAGGCGGTGCTGCAAGACTTCGTAGACGATCTTCCGATCGATTTCCAGGTAATCGTGAACTAACACATTGCGGAAACCAATGATCTGGATCCACCGTTCCTTTAACTCTGGATCGATGTACTCATTCTCAGCCAGGATGGTTGGAATGTCACTATACCAGTTAACGACACCCAACTTGAGATCAGCGACCACGTGATTTCCCAAGTCCGTTATTGCCTCGATCGCCAGTTGCAGGAAGCGTTCGGCACTGCCATAGTGTTCGGGATCCTCAATGAACTCGGAGAAGCTGTACTTTTGCAGACCGTGAAGGATGGATAGATATTCATCCAGCTTGTTCAGCCGTTTACGAATAACTTCTGGTCTAACCACTCAGGATCCTCCGTCGATAAGCCTTACGTTGTACTTCCAGGTATGGCAAGAAATCCAGGTACTGGCGCACAACCAGGGAATAAAAGGCTCCACGGTCAAAATCTTCGCGATGATAAACCAGTTGATTCTGGCGTACCGCTTCATACTTCAGGACAATATCATCGGTGTCGAGGAAGACCAGGTCGACGTCGCAAAATCCGGCACGCGCCAGATCGGCGAGAACATCGAGCTTCATAGAAAGGATCCGTGGATGACGTGGCAGGATGGCCAGATCCAGGTCACTTTCGGCGTGCCTATGCCCTGAAGCTGACGAGCCGAACAAATATACGGCTTGAACGTCCGGGTAGGTTTTGAATATGCGGCTTAGAAGGTCAACGTCTGGTTTCTGATCCATAAGTGTCTGTCAGTGCACGAGCACACGCAAAGAGTTTCCGGATAACCACCTAGGTGAGGTGATTATACTGGGTCTACGCAGATTAGTGGGTTAGACTATGCTCGCCAGGGACGACAGTCCCGTCTTTCGTGGATCAAGCGAGGCGTACCCACAATATCTGGTGGTGTGGATTGTCATTCGCCAAGGGCACCCCACAATTCTGCGTTGAGCCATTATACTCTAGCGCTTGGTGCATGACAAGCGAGCTGGTTACGTAGGGTCTGTACAAATTCTTGCTCCACTGCGCCGCCGAGTTGGTCCTCAAAACAACCGCCCCACCCAATCAAACACCCCCAACAACTCCGCCCCCGATACGGCCACCACGGCGATCAGCACCCAGCGCACGAAGATGGCCCCGCGCTCCACCGCCATGCGCGAAGCGACCCAGGCGCCGGCCATATTGCCCACCGCCAGGATGAGCCCGATGCCCCATACCACCTGCCGGTTGAGCAAGAAAACGGCCAGGGCTGACACGGTGAAACACAGCACGATCAGCAGTTTAACCGCATTGGCCCGCACCAGGTCGTAGCCAGCCCCCAGCACCAGGCCAGCCAGCAGAAAGATGCCCACGCCGGCCTGGATGAAGCCGCCGTAGACGCCGATGGCGAAAAAGATCAGTAACTGCGTCCAGGCCGGACGCCCATCCAATGTCTCGCCGCGCCCTTCCAGCCAACGTCTGGGGCGGATCAGGATGACTACCAGCATGACGATCATCAAGGCGCCAATGGTACGCCGCATCATCTGCTCGTCCAGGTTGACGGCAATCTGTGCACCCAGGACCGAGCCGACCACGGCCGGCGCGGCCAGTATCAGCCCTCCGCGTACATCGAGCACCTTCTGCTGGCGAAAGCTGCTCACTCCGACCACATTCTGCAGCAAAATGCCCACCCGATTGGTACCGTTGGCCACATTGGCTGGCAACCCCAGAAAAATCAACAGCGGCAGCGTGACCAAGGATCCGCTGCCAGCCAGGGTGTTGATGAACCCGGCCACAAAGCCTGCGGCGACGACTGCGAGATAGAGATACCAGGCCAATGGAGTACTCCCTTGAATTCGTAGTGTCGTTTAAAGATAGAATGCTGCCCACTTCCCTGGTTGATAACATCTGGAAGGTTGGAAGGATGGAAGATTGGAAGGTTGAGAGTTTGGGAGAGGGACAGGTGAGAAACCAACGCAGTCTCCCATTCTTCCATCCTTCCAACCTTCCATCTCTTCCACGAATTTTTAAGTCCTCTCGTGAGTAACCCAGATAGCGGCTGCCAATTCGCTGCCGATCACCTGCTCTCCCCGTTCGGCGATGGTCAATCGCAGGGGGCCGTTGAACGGCTGACGGCTGACCAGGGTGTAGGGCGCGCCTGGCACCAACTTCAGGCTGGCCAGGTATTGCAGCTTAGCCGAGTCGTGCGTTTTGATCCGGCTGACGTGACCGCTGGTGCCGGGCGAGACCACAATCAGAGGCAGGTCGTCAATGTGGGGCATCACCCCATCGCGGCTGGGGATAGGTTCCCCGTGGGGACAGCGAGTGGGGTAGCCCATTATCTCATCGATGCGATCTTCTATTTTTGGGCTGACGCCGCTCTGCATGGCTTCGGCGTCGTCGTGCACTTCGTGCCAGCCGAAGCCCATCACGTCTACCAGGAATCGCTCCACCAGGCGGTGGCGTCGGATACCAAGTAAAGCATGGCGAATGCCACTGGCGGTGAGTTTTACCCCCTGGTAAGGCTGGTGTTCCAGCAAGCCAATGTCATGCAGGCGTTTAACCATGCGCACTGCTGCTGACGGCGAAACATCCAGGGTCTCTGCCAGGGTAGTGGTGCTGACCCACGATTCCCCCTGGCTCAGACGATAAATATCGGCCAGATAATTACGCATCGTGGGGGTAATTTCTAAGGTGGGGGAGGTCCCTGTCATTAAGCAATCCTATAATACCCGCACGTGAAATTTCCGAGTCGTAAGAGCAACATGTCGCCCAGTTTTCTTGGAAATTTTCCCCGGAGGGGAGGTACACCCACGTGCGTTGGGTATAACTATACACCACTGGCCGTGTTTTGTGAAATTGACTGCACGGTTAAATTTTAACCGCACATAATTCAAGCATTGGGTCAACACCGGGCTACAGGTCCGTTTATAGACAAGATGAAACACACCCATATGGTAACCTATGGACCGAAAATTCGCAAATGATTTGCAATAACAAGAAAGGAGCGATCGGGGAGAATGCTCACTTACGCGAAGCCCAAACCCCGTTCCCTGAGCGACACGTAGCGCCCCCGGCCAATGACCAGGTGGTCCAGCACCTCGACGTCCAGCAGCTTGCCCGCCTCAGCCATTTGGCGCGTGACGTGCACGTCTTCCGGCGAGGGCGTGGGATCACCCGACGGATGATTGTGGGCGACGATGATCGCCGTGCTGTTGTGGCGAACCGCCTCGCGGAAGAGTTCGGCGATGCGGATCAGGCTGGTGTTGACGCTTCCTTTGTAGATGGTAGGAGAAGCCAAAACCCGGTTTTTAGTGTCGAGCAACAGAACCCGCAGATGCTCTTGTTCCAGGTGTCCCATTTCCAGCATCAGCAAGTTGGCTGCGTCGGTGGGCGAACTGATCTGCGGGCGTTGGTCGGGGGCAGCGATCAATAGCCGGCGTCCAATTTCCAGCCCCGCCTTGAGTTGGGCTGCTTTGGCCTGGCCTACGCCCTTGACAGCCGACAATTCGCTGAAACTGGCCCGTGCCAATCCTCCCAGCCCGCTAAATTGGACCAGCAGGCGAGTCGCCAGGGTCAGCACGTTCTCTCCCTGGCTGCCGGTGCGCAGGAGGATGGCTATTAGCTCCCCTGTCGAAAGAGCTTCCGGGCCATAGTGTTGGAGGCGCTCGCGCGGCCGTTCTCCAGTTGGCATATCGTGGATGGTCACGTGGTAGTGGGATGGGGCTTGGTCGTTCATGACGTTGTCTCCGCATTGAGGCTTGGGTGTGGTCCGCTATTTGCTTCCGCATTCTATCATACCTGGCTGTAATCGGCAATCATCGTGGTAAGCCAGATTACGTTGACTTCGTTCTCACACCATGCTACAATATCGCCTGTTATCTTATAAGGGCAGGCCGTGGCTTAAAAACCACCATCAGTAAAGATCGAGGGGAACGA
>JAHELX010000434.1 GCA_024643945.1 Anaerolineales bacterium | reverse complement strand
CGCTGGCGCGCCAGGCCCCGTTGCTCCTGTTGCTGGACGACCTGCAGTGGGCCGACCCCGCCTCCATCAACCTGCTCTTCCACCTGGGCCGGCGCATCACCGGTCAGCGTATCCTAATAGTGGGCGCCTACCGCCCGGCCGAGGTGGCCATGGGACGCCCTGCGACACTCCCTGCGGTCGCAGGACAGAGGGAACGCCATCCCCTGACGCAAGTCGTCAACGAGTTCCAGCGTCTCTTTGGCCAGGTCGAACTGGATTTAAGCCAGGCGGATGGCCGCCGCTTCGTGGGCGCCTACCTGGACGCCGAGCCCAACCAGTTGGGCGAGACCTTCCGCCAGACCCTGTACGCCCAAACCGGCGGGCACCCCCTGTTTACGGTCGAGCTGCTGCGGGGCATGCAGGAGCGGGGGGATCTGGTCCGGGATGCACAGGGCTGCTGGCTGGAGGGGCCGGCCCTGGATTGGGAGACGCTGCCCCCTCGGGTGGAGGGGGTGATTGCCGAACGTATCGGCCGGCTGCCGGAGCCGCTGCGCCAGGCTCTGACCGTGGCCAGCGTGGAGGGTCAGGTCTTTACCGCCGAGGCCGTGGCCCGGGTATGCGCCATCGACGGGGGTGAGATGGTGCACTGTTTGAGCGATCAACTGGCACGGGTGCATCGCCTGGTGCGGCACGAGCGGGTCCGGCGCATAGACGGCCAGCGCTTGTCCCAATATCGCTTCCGGCACATCCTGTTCCAGAAGTACCTGTACCGAAAGCTGGACCGGGCGGAGCGCGCCTACCTGCATCAGAGCCTGGGGGTGGCCCTGGAGGACCTGCACGCGGAGTGGGCGGGTGATATGGCCACCCAGGAGCCAACCCTCTCCTTGCGGTTAGCCCGTCACTTCCAGGAGGCGGGCATAACCTACAAGTCGGTCGACTATCTGCGCCAGGCGGGGGAGCGGGCGGCACGACTGTCGGCTCATCAGGAAGCCGTCGCACATTTCAGGCAGGGGTTGCACTGGCTGGAGACGCTACCGGAGGGCTCCCAACGTGCCCGGCTAGAGCTGAGCTTATCCCTCGGCCTGGCCATGTCGTTACAGGCCATCACAGGCTATAGGGACCCGGAGGTGGGCCGCCTGTACACCTAGGCCCGGCTGCTGTGCGATCAGGTGGCGGACTCCGACCAGCGTTACCGCGTGCTGTATTTACTTAGCTCATATCCTCCGGCGTGAGGTTGAGGCGGTCCTGGCCCCGGCCGAGGCCTGTAGCCAACTCTCGACCGGGTACGGATTATCACACATTCTGGCCGCAGCCGCTTTCTGTCGCGGTTGGGCGCTGGTCGGGCAAGGAGAGGTCGAAGCCGGGCTGGCCCACATACGCCAGGGCATCGGGGATGGCCAGGCCGAGGGTGCGGTGCTGCTTCCGCCTCAGTTGGCCATGCTGGCCGAGATGTACGGGCTGGCCGGGCGGCCGGCGGCCGGATTGCCCGTGTTGGACCAGGCCGAGGCAGCCGCGGAGCGCACCGGCGTGCGCTGGTACGATGCCGAGATCCACCGGCGGCTAGATCTTGACCCAACCATCCAGGTCCACTGATTTCTTGCCTGCCTTTCAGCATTGTCACAGCCACCTTCCCCGTTCAAGGGTCACGAGGAACAGTGCTGTTGTCAACATCATACGGCCACTTTGCCCAATCTGGCTCTCCGTGGTATACTTCTGGCAGACAAAAAGCCGCTCGATGGATCGCATCGAGCGGCTTTCGCCATGACGTCACATGCGTGTTCGAGCCCCGTCGGGCCGGCTCACAAAAGCTCTCCGCTATAGGGAGGGCCTTTTGCTTTTGAATGGGGAGCATGGGTGTGGCCTGCCGGTGACGGCCACCCTATATGCCTTCCACGGCCAAGGGGCACCATTTCGTTTTTGCCAGGCTTGACATTCCAGGCATACTTTGCTATCTTGGCAAATACATCAGCGGCGGACCGGTGGCGGAAGAATTGGCCTGGGGCGAGGTGGTGCTGGCGGGGGCAGACCGGGTGGCCCTCGGCGCGATGGGAGGCCCTGGCTGCGCCACCTAAGGACGACGCGATATATCCAAGAGAAGTAACGTGGGGAGTGTATGGACCGCAAATGGTGGGTGCTGCTTTCGGTGGGCGTGGGCACGTTCATGTCCGCGTTGGATGGGAGCGTGGTCAATACCGTGCTGCCGGTGGTGAATCGTTCCTTCGACAGCCAGGTCGCTAGCGTCGAATGGGTGGTGACGGTCTACCTGCTAGTGGTCAGCGGGTTGCTGCTCACCTTTGGCCGCCTGGGCGACCTGCGTGGGCACAAGGTGATCTACGCCCTTGGCTTCGTGGTATTTGTGCTGGGTTCGGCATTGTGCGGTAATGCGCCCACAGTGGGCGCGCTGATCGGCTTTCGCGCCTTTCAGGCACTGGGGGCGGCCATGCTCTTTGCCAGCTCGCCGGCGATTTTGACCAAGAACTTTCCCTCGACTCAGCGTGGCCAGGCGCTCGGCCTGCAGGCGACGATGACTTACCTGGGCTTGACCACCGGCCCTTCGCTGGGCGGATGGCTGACGAGCCAGTTCGGCTGGCGCGCGGTTTTCTATATCAACGTACCGGTGGGCCTGCTGGCCTTGCTGCTTTGCTTGCGCTTCATCCCCCGCGACGTGGCTCAAAAAAACGCAGAGCGATTCGACATGCTTGGCGCGCTGACCTTTATCGGCGGTCTGGTCGCGCTGCTTTTGGGGTTGAATCAGGGCCACGCCTGGGGCTGGGTGTCGCCCGCGCTCCTGGCCTTGCTGGTCGTGGCACTGCTGCTGCTGAGCGCCTTCCTGATCACCGAGCGGCGCGTCCCGTATCCGATGCTCGACTTGAGCCTGTTTGAGCGCCGCCTGTTTTCAGCAGCGGCTGCCAGCGCCGTGTTGAACTATATCTGTTTGTACAGCATCACCTTTCTGATGCCTTTTTACCTCATTCAAGGTCGTGGCCTGAATACCGCCCAGGCCGGCGTGTTGCTCACGGCTCAACCCCTCATTATGGCGGTCGCTGCACCTCTCAGCGGCACGCTGTCGGACCGCATCGGCTCACGGCTGCTGGGTACACTGGGCATGCTCATCCTGGCCATTGGCTTGTTCTTTCTGTCAGGCCTGGGACCTGGCACCTCCTGGGGTAGCGTGGCGCTGGCGCTGGCGACAGCCGGGCTGGGGACGGGTATCTTCGTCTCACCGAACAACAGCGCGTTGATGGGCGCGGCGCCGCGTCACCGCCAGGGAATTGCGGCGGGGACGCTGGCTACGGCGCGCAACGTCGGCATGGTGTTGGGTGTGGGGCTGGCGGGTGCGATCCTCACCACTGTTCTAGGCAACAATCCGGGGAACGCTTCCGGAATGGCGCTCTTCACCGGCATCAAGGATGGCTTCCTCGCGGCAACGGGCGTGGCCGTCCTGGGCGCGCTGACCTCGGTGGTGCGCGGATAATAAGGCAGCCTTTGACGGAAGTTAAAGCGACTGTTGCCGCAAAGAATTTGATTGTTTGAGAAAGTGTTAAATCAATGGAGGCCCAAAACCGAGCCTTAGCGCTACTCCTATGAAACCCTTTTTTGCCCGCTGGTCCCCCACCGGCAAGTGGATCGCCGTCGCCAGCGACGCCAATCCCCACGATATCACCAACGCTGAAACAGAGTACATTTACTGGCTCATCTCACCGGATGGGGCCGTCATCAGAAACCTGGGGCAATATCCTATCGGCGGTTACGGCGTGGTCCCCTACAATATGGATTGGTCGCCCGATGGCAGGCTGCTGCTGACTCCCAGCCAGCGTATCCTCTCGCTCGACGGGCTGGTGGTCGCGGAGAGCGCCACCTATGACCCAACGGACCCAGCCCGGTGGCTGCCTCGCGCCTGGACCCGGTCCTTTCTCAGCCAACAGCTTGCGGAAAGTGAGCATCCCTCTCTTTACACCTGGGCCCTGTCTCCCAGCGGACGTCAGATCGCCTACAGCCTTTACGACGATGCGGCCCAACAAAGTGAGCTATACATTTTTGACCGGTCGGTTAACGCTCAGCGCCAGGTGGGGACGGTCTCGGGCTATATCATCAACGAAATCCGCTGGACAGGCCGGGAAGAATTTCTGCTGGTGGGGCTGGGAGACCCAACACAGTCTACCGCAGGCGGTCCGGTTATTTTGATGCTCGACGCGCAAGAAGCCGGACCGCCGCAGGTGCTGGTCGAGGGCGAGGATCTGTATTTGCATGTAGACGGCAGCGGCCTGAAAGAGGTCAGCAGCCTGAGAATCAATCACGGGGACGGCCCCTGTCCCGAGCCCGCCTGGTCGCCGGACGGCCGGCAACTTGTCTTTGTCAACTACGACTACAGCCTGCACGTGGTCAATGCCGACGGCACAAACCTGACCCGGCTGGAACCCGAGGGGCTCGACCCGGTTTGGTCTCCGGATGGACAGCAGATCGCCTTTACCGCCCATCATCCTCAAAAAGGACTGGCGATCGGCGTGATGAACCGCGATGGCAGCGACTTCAGGCTGTTGACCAACTCTGAGGGCCGCGACCAGCGACCGGCCTGGTCGCCGGACGGGCAGCGCATCGCCTTTGTCTCCGACCGGGACGGCAACCGGGAAATTTACGTCATGAACAGGGATGGCAGCGATCAGAGGCGGTTAACTTATCATAAGGCCCAAGACTGGGGACCTGTCTGGTCACCTGACGGGCGGGACATTGTCTTCTCGTCTGACCGTAATGGTCATAATGGAATTTACGCCATGAGCAGCGACGGCACCGATCAAAGGTGGTTGATGGATACGGACGCTCCTCAAAGGTGGCCGATGGATACCACCCGGGTAAGGTTTGTTGAGCCTACCCGGTGACAATTGACCGGGGTGTTAACAGATAAAGGAGACCCTGTACCGTGGAAAAGGCATTAGTGGCCGGCGCAACTGGCTAACTTGGCAAGTTTGTAGTATCGTTCAATACTCATAACTCGTCCCCAAACAGATCTTCCCACAAATTGTCCGCAATCAGCCCGTGGATGCCCTGAATCGTCACGCCGGCGGCTTGCACGATGTCCTTGCGATGCAGGAAGTCCCGGAAGCTGGCGTGATACACGCTGTAGCGTGTACCGTCTGGATGGGACTGCTCGTGCAAGAACTCATCCCATTCATCCAGCACTTCCTGTACCGTCAGCTCGTCGATGCGCAGATCCTGGCTGTCTGCGAACTGGGTAATCAGCTTGCGGGATACTGGTTGCTGTACCTCACTCAAGATGTACACAATCCTGATCTTGACCCGCGGCAGGGGCCTGGCCGTCATCCCCATCCGTCGCCAGTGATCGTCGTAATAACCTTCCAGCCCCATGGGCAGGTTCTCAACGCTCAGGTGCTCGTATGCCCCTTTCTCGATCTCCAGCAACACGTAGCGCAGGTACATAAAGTTGCTCTCACTGCGCTCGGTGAGCGTGCTAACGAATTCTTCGACGGCCATATTCTGCCCATCGATCCAGGCGCGGAGCCTGGGGCGCTGAGCGCCCCGCCGCAGGTACCTCTCCACGTCACTCCGGTTCTCGGCCGGGTGCTGCATCAGGTCCAGCAGTTCCTGGGGCGACTGCACGACAAAGGGCACAGCCACCTGCCGCCGCGTCATC
>JAHELX010000433.1:425-5650 GCA_024643945.1 Anaerolineales bacterium | reverse complement strand
TCCCCTCATATTGGGGCAGGGCTTTGGTAGTCGCTATTGCGGCTCCCGTTGAGGTGGGTATGAAGTTGGCAGCACCCGCTCTCCCTCTTCTTACTCTCTTGTTCGGTCCATCCACTATAGCCTGGGATGCAGTATAGGCATGGACAGTGGTCATAATGGCCTTTTTAACGCCGATTCTTCTCCCCATAATCTCCACAACGGGCGTGATGCAGTTTGTAGTGCAGCTTGCGCAGGATATTATCTGCATCGAATCCTCTCCAGGAGTGTTGACGCCATGGACCACCGTAGGGACTTCTCCACCCTTGGCCGGAGCAGAGAGAATCACATACCTGGCACCAGCCTCTAAGTGCTTTCTCAAGTCCTCTTCTTTGGTAAAGACGCCGGTGCACTCAAAAACAATGTCGATCCCCAAATCGCCCCAAGGCAGTTGAGTCGGGTCTTTTTGGTGCAGGGTCTTTAATATCTTACCCCCTACGACCAGGTGATCGCCATCCGCTTCTACGCTTCTTTCATATCTGCCATAGGCCGTGTCATATTTCAGCAGATACGCCAGGTTATCGGCTGGAACCAGATCATTGACAGCTACTAACTCCAACTCCGGAGTATCGAGTATGATCTTGAAAGCCGCCCTGCCTATTCTCCCCAATCCATTGATCGCTACCTTAGCCATGATTTTTCTCCTTTCGAGATTATAGTGTGAATCAAGCTCTTGCTTTTTCCTTCGCCATGCGTTATCATTCGCGCGGTAAGGATAAGCAAATACTTGCTGCCACTATCCATCTTATCACGTCACGGGTCACATTGACCATATATCCCGATACAGAAAAGCGATACAAAGTGGGATATATTTGGCATTAGAAACTAACCCAAAGCTATGCCTTCAATAACGCGTTGGTTCATCAAAGCCGCCCTGGCCTACTTTGTGGCTGCGCTGCTGGTGGGTATGGCCCTGGCGGCACGAGCTGTTTGGAATCTACCTCGAATTGCTGCTGCCCTGGGACCAGTCTACTTCCACCTGTTTATGGTAGGTTGGGTCACACAACTAATCTTCGGCGTGGTCTACTGGATGTTCCCCAAGTATTCCAGGGAAAGACCTCATGGGAGTGAGGGTGTATGGCTGGCCACGCTTTGGTTGTTAAACATTGGCTTGCTGCTACGGGTGATAGGGGAACCGTTGCACACGCTTCGCCCCGAGGCATTCTGGGGCTGGCTGCTGGCTATATCGGCGCTCTTGCAGTGGTTGGCCGGGTTGGGATTTGCGATCAACACCTGGGGGCGGGTGAAGGAGAGATAGGATGCCACGCCTGAGTTGTTGGTTCATCCGGGCTTCCTTGATCTACCTGGTGCTCGGGTTCACCTTTGGCGCGCTGCTGCTCTTCCAAAAAGGTGTACCCTTGTATCCGGCACTGTGGACTTTGCTGCCGGCACACATTGAGTTTTTGCTGTTCGGGTGGACAATACAATTAGCGCTGGGGGCCGGCTTTTGGATATTTCCCCGCTTCTGGCGATCTCGGGGTAATGAGAAACCGGCCTGGCTGGCCTTGATTCTGCTCAACGCCGGGGTCTGGCTGGTCGCCGTCGGCTCGATATCCGGAATTCCAGCCTTGATCGCTCTCCTGGGACGATCGGCCGAGGCGGGGGCAGCGCTGGCCTTCGTAGCTCACGCCTGGCCACGCATCAAGCCGCCGGGGGCGTAAAGAGTTGTCTGAAAAGTTGTGGGGTGGGCTTTTCCCCAGAGGGGACCTATGGGCTAACCAACCTGAGCAGCCTTTCCAGGCTGCTCTACCTCACTTTTCGGAGGTACTCTAAGGAGCGATCAATCCGTGCCATCAACCGCGAAGGATCTGCGAGTGCTCATCGTAGCAGACGACCCGCTGGCCCGGGCCGGATTGGCGGCGCTGCTAACCGACCAGCCGGGGTGCACTGTCGTCGGCCAGGTAGCTGAGGACACTGACCTGCTGGCTACGCTGGACGTGCACCGCCCCGACGTAATCGTGTGGGACCTGGGCTGGGACCCCACGCTAGCCACTTCGACTTCCCCTACGACACATCTGGAACGCCTGTCGGATCTGGAAGGTGCCACTCCGCCTGTCGTTGCTCTCCTCCCCGACGAAACCCACGCCACCGAAGCCCGGGTCGCTGGCGCCCGCGGCATCCTGTTGCGCGATACAGACGCCGAGCACCTGGTAGCGGCCTTGATGGCTGCCGCTCAGGAGCTAGTGGTGCTCGACCCCTCGCTGGTCCCCACGATGTTAGCAACCGGGGATCAATCGTCCCTGCGGATGGTCGAAGAGCTAACCCCGCGCGAGTTGGAGGTCCTGCAACTCCTGGCCGAGGGACTGCCCAACAAGGCCATCGCCCACCGACTGGGTATCAGCCAGCACACTGTCAAATTCCACGTCAACGCCATAATGGGCAAGCTGGGCGCTCAGAGCCGCACCGAGGCCGTCGTCCTTGCTACCCGGCTGGGATTGATCCTCCTCTGACCTAGCCATTTTTCCAGGGTGCCTCCTCACCAAATGGGGGATGTGTCGTACTGTTCCCTGTGGTAAACTGGAGCAAAGTGGATATGATGAGTAAATAACGAGTAGGAGGTCAAACTGTGACAGAAGTTCTACAAGATCTATCTGATGCTCTGGCAGCGACGGTCAAAGCCACAGGTTCAAGCGTGGTTCGGGTAGAAGCACGACGCCGCTTGCCTGCCAGCGGTATTATCTGGTCATCCGACGGCGTCATCGTCACCGCTTACCACGTCGTCGAGCGTGACGAGAACATCAGCGTGGGCTTGCCCAATGGCCAAAGCGTTCCGGCGACTCTGGTCGGCCGCGACCCAACCACAGACCTGGCCGTGCTGCGCGCGCAGGTACCCACGACGAGCGGGGCACAGGTACCCACGACGAGCGGGGCACAGGTACCCACGACGAGCGGGGCAGTGCCGCCCACCTGGGCCGACCCTGATAATCTGCGTGTAGGACACCTGGTACTGGCATTGGGCCGCCCTGGACGAACTGCCCAGGCGACGCTGGGCATTGTCAGTGCTCTGGGTGAAAGTTGGCGCACGCCGGCTGGCGGCCGGATAGACCGCTATCTGCAGACAGATGTGGTCATGTATCCCGGATTCTCCGGTGGTCCCCTGGTAGACGCGGCTGGGCAAGTGCTGGGACTCAACACCTCGGCCCTGTTACGGGGAATCAGCCTGACAGTGCCAACCCCCACCCTAAGTGAGGTGGTGCAGACATTGCTAACCCACGGGCGCGTGCGCCGGGGCTACCTGGGAGTGGGGGCCCAGCCAGTACGCTTACCGGCTGGGCTGGGACAGCAACTCGGCCAGGAGACGGCGTTGTTGCTGGTTTCTGTCGAACCTGGCAGCCCGGCTGATCAGGGAGGGCTACTTCTAGGCGACACGATCGTTGCGTTGGATGGCCAACCAATCCGCCATATGGACGATCTGCTGGCTCTCCTGAGCAGTGATCGAGTCGGCGAGACGATGCCAGTACGCATTGTGCGTGGCGGTCAAGTGCAAGAGCTAAAAGTTGTTGTCGGCGAGCGCACCTGAGAATCGCGCGGGCCGAGGTTCTTCGAATGGCTCGCCGCCACTGGCGGAGGCAAATATGTCCGACCTGTTACAACAGTTAAACGCCGAGATGGCGACTATAGTGGACGACGTGCGGCATAGCCTGGTGCGGATCAATAACGGACGAGGTGGCGCGGGCGCGGGGACTGTCTGGCATCCTGATGGGCTGATCCTCACCAATGCCCACGTCGTCGGTCGCCGCTCACTGAAAGTCACCCTATCGGATGGGCGTAGCCTGCCGGCCCGGCTGCTGGCACACGACGCAAACTATGATCTGGCCGCCCTGGCCATAGACGCCACCGGCCTGCCGACCATCGAATTGGGCGACTCGGGACAACTTCAGTCCGGCCAATGGGTCCTGGCGCTGGGGCACCCCTGGGGTGTGCCCGGGGCGGTCACGGCCGGTATCGTGATCGGTGTAGGCCCACTGCCAGAGATGCCGACACCCCAGCGCGAACTGATCCACGTCAGCTTACACCTGCGACCGGGACACTCAGGGGGTCCGTTGGTAGACGTACACGGCCGCCTGGTGGGCATCAATACGATGATGGCCGGGCCGGACGTGGGGGTGGTAGTGCCAGTCCACGTGGTCAAAACCTTTCTGCGCCAGGCCTTGGAGCCACAGAAGACGGCTTCCCTGAACTGACGGGGCTTTTTCACAAAAACGGGGTACTTCCTCCAAAACAGCAGGGGCACCCGCGAGGAGTGCCCCTACGACCCATTTTGAACACGCCCGGGGAAATTCCCCGGGCCGAAGCAGCGACATAGAGCCACCATTCTACAGTCCGGCGAATAAATCAGTTAGCTGCAAGCCAGGTTCAGGTTCAGGCCAGGCCATAGCAAAGTATTCGCGGCTCATCATCTCTTTCATCATGTTATCAGGTAGGCGCCGAAAGAGGTTATCCGGGCCGAACTGGGTGCGATGGCAGTTCAATGCTGTCCATTTGGCCTCAATGTTGTCCGTCACATCTATGGTCACGTGAATCTGATCATCAGGCCAGCCAGCTCCGTCCTCCTCAAAGCGGTCGAATTGGCTGGTGTCGACCCCCATTGCGTCCAGCCGGTCACGCATCTCCAGGAAAAAGGAACGAGGGATGGCAGTGTAAAACAGACGCGCCGGCTGCCAGGGCGGTCCCTGGTCGGGA
This sequence comes from Anaerolineales bacterium, assembly GCA_024643945.1. The sequence continues at coordinate 931 of JAHELX010000433.1, read as the reverse complement.
TAACGTGCCGGATCGGCGGCAGCGTGGAAGGCAGTCACCGCATAACGGTGAATAGCCACGTGGTCGGGATGACCGTAGCCACCATTCGGCTCGAAAGTGACGACGACCTGGGGCCGCAGGTGGCGGATGACGCCCACCAGCCGGCTGATTACGTCCTCGGCAGGGGCATTCATGAAGGCGCGAGGGTCATCGTTTTCGGGTGTGCCAGCCATTCCAGAGTCACGATAGCCCAGGAAGATAAGCTCGGCTACCCCCAGGGTTTGGGCGGCACAGCGCAGCTCGGTTTCGCGCACCTGGCCTAATGTCTCAGGTGTGGCTAGATCACGGTCGGCAATTTCGCCCACTTCTCCCCGAGTAGCGCAGACCAGAGCCACGCATGTCCCCGTGGCCGCATAATGGGCCAGGGTGCCGCCAGTGCCGAAAGCCTCGTCGTCGGGATGGGCAAACATAGCTAGCAAAGTGTTTTGCTTGTTGTTTTGAGTTATCATTACAAATTCCTTTAGGCA
>JAHELX010000433.1:0-415 GCA_024643945.1 Anaerolineales bacterium | reverse complement strand
AACGCACTTGATTCGCCATGATACGGCCAAAGTGCGTTGCACCTGAGTAGTTACCGCGATGCATCCAATTGGGCCAGCTTCGGCGTCGGCCCGAGCCGGCATTTGGCCGTCTCGCCGTTACCCTGCCCAAAGTGGAAGCAAATCGTCAATTTGGCTCCAACCCTGATCTGGCTCGACAAGGGTCACCGCCAGCTCCTCGAAGTAGTGGTCGAGGACCGCAGCTCGCTCTTGAGCCAGGGGTGGGCGGCAGTAGTCTTCTTCTTCCCAGATTGCCACGTCCGGGCTCTCCAACCGGGCGCGGCGGAGACTGTCATCCAAAGCGCGGCCAAAGGGTCGCATTTTGACGATTTCACCAGCATCCAGTCGCCGCCGCAGATCAGAGAGTTTCTCCCATTGCGGCTTTGCTCGTACTAAG
>JAHELX010000432.1 GCA_024643945.1 Anaerolineales bacterium | reverse complement strand
CATGCTTACCTGGGCGCCAGCGACAGCAAGTTGATAGACGCCCAGGCCGGTTTTGAGTCGGGCATGAGCGCGTTGATGGGGGCGCTGGCCGGCATCAACCTGATCAGCGGTGCTGGCATGCTGGACTTCTTGCGCGCCCAATCCCTGGAAAAACTGGTGATAGATGCCGAAATCATCGAGATGGTCAAACGCTTGCTGCGCGGCATCCAAGCCCGTGACGAGTCGCTAGGCGCAGCGCTCATCCGGACGGTAGGCCACCACGGCCAGTTTCTGAGCCAGAAACACACCCGTACCTGGTTCGCCCACGAGCAACACATCCCGTCGGAGGTGGTGGACCGGGGCTCGCTGACCGCATGGCAAAACGCCGGCGGCAAAACAGCGGCAGACCGCGCCCGCGACCGGGTGCAGAGTCTGCTGGCGGCATATCAACCCCGGTCACTGCCTGACAATGTGCGTAGTGCACTGCGCGACATCACGCAACGCGCCGCGCATCAGTTCGGCATGGACCACCTGCCGGCGTTGCCCGTTTAGTCGGTTAGTCTCGTAGTCGTATAGTCTTGTACCCGTGCAGCAGGTCTCGGCTCCTTGACTACTCGACTAACCGACCATCTGACTAACCGACCATAAGACTACAAAACCAGGAGACCCACAATGTCCCAAGAACTATACACCCAACTAAGCCTGGCCGTCATCGAGGGGGAGGAAGATCTGGCCCTATCCCTCATAAAGCAAGGGCTAGAACAAGGTCTGGATCCGTTAGAAATTATCAAAGAAGGACTCACCCCTGGGATGGACGTGGTGGGTGAAAAATTCAGTTGTGGCGAATATTTTCTGCCCCACCTGGTGATGGCCGGCAATACGATGCAGGCAGCGCTGACCTGGCTGGAGCCGGCCCTCAAAGCCGGCGATATGGCCCGCGAGACGCTGGGCACTGTCGTACTGGGCACCGTGGCTGGTGACATCCACGAAATCGGCAAATCGCTGGTCGGCGTTATGCTGACGGCTAATGGCTTTATAGTGCACGACCTGGGCGTCGACGTGCCGGTCAGCAAATTCGTCCAGGCAGTGCGTGAGACAGGAGCCAATCTGGTCGGACTATCGGCCTTGCTAACGACGACGATGAGCATCCAGCGCACAGTTATTGAAGAGTTGGCCGAGGCCGGTCTACGTGATCGGGTGAAAGTGATGGTCGGCGGTGCGCCGGTGAATGCCCAGTGGGCCCGGGAGATCGGCGCTGACGGCTACGCCGAAGATGCGGTTGGCGCGGTGGCGCTGGCGCGCCGATTGGTGGAAGCCGACAGCGATTGACGCTCGGGCAAAGAAAGGAGGTACAACGCCCAACAAACCTGATCCGTCTTGTTGTCAACTGTTAAGAGCCGCTTATAAAGGAGGCAACAATGAAGAACTTCAAAACCTTCGGCTTACTGATCGTCGCCATGACGCTGCTCGCACTGGTTGCCAGTTGCACAGGTGGAGCTGTCTCGGGCCAGAAAGACGCTCTGGACGAAATCCTGGGGGCAGGCAAAATTCTCGTATCCACCGACCCCAATTATGCACCCCAGAGCTTTTTGAATGATAAAGGCGAATTGGATGGCTTCGATGTGGACGTGGCCAAAGAAGTTGCCAAACGCCTGGGCGTGGAATTGGAGTTCATCACCCCAGAGTGGGACCTCATTACCTCCGGCAACTGGGGCAAACGTTGGGATCTGTCTATTGGCTCCATGACGATTACCAAAGATCGCATGGAGGCGCTGTACTTCACCCATCCCTACTACTATACCCCCGCCCAATTTGCAGTCCACTCCGACAACACCAGCATCCAATCCCTGGAGGACCTGGCCGGCAAGAGAATTGGTGTGTGCAGCGAATGTACCTACGAAAAATACCTCAATAAAACGCTGGACATAGAGGGTGAGGAAGTGAAATTCGCCGACTGGGAGGCTGGCGAGATCCGAACCTACGGCACCGACGCGGATGCTATCCAGGACTTGGCGCTGGGTGATGGCGTGCGCCTGGACGCCGTCTTTTCGGCCCAACCCACGATCTATGAAGCGATCCAGTCCGGCTGCGACAATGGTTGCCCTATGCGTATGGTGGGCGACCCGGCTTATTATGAGCCGTTGGCCTTTGCTCTCGACAAAAGCCGGGGTCCCAGCGACAAGCTGCTGGCCAAGTTGGACGAGATTGTGGATGCTATGCACAGCGACGGTACCCTCACCAGTCTTTCGATGAAATGGTACGGTATTGACCTCACTGAAAAGTCCGGCAAATAGTCACGCTCGACTTTTACTGAGTTGGAATCTGTAGAAGGCTGGCTGTTAGGTTCAGCCTATTAGTCGGGGAGAGGGAGCCGGGGTTCTCGACACAACCGGGCTCTTCTCCCCGGCCTCACTCGAAAGTTGTTAGGGAGGAACTATGGCCAGGTCAATTAGTGTGCCATCGGCCGGGATCCCGCCGGCCGCGCAACGTGTTCTGGACGAGATTACCAGGCGCAAGCGGCGTTTCGTCATCAATCTTGTGATCGTCATCATCAGCATCTTGATCGGCTTGCTAGCTTTGCTGACATTGCTCGGCCTCAACCTTCAGTTTATGGGGACATGGTTAAGCTTTCTTCTGGCCGGGATTGGGTACACACTGATGGTGACAGTCCTCGCCATCACGCTGGCTTGCATCATTGCCCTTTTTGGCGCGTTGGGACGGCTCTCTCGCAACCCTGTCGCCAACGGCATCGCCACTTTTTACGTCTCGCTGATCCGGGGCACACCACTGCTGGTCCAGGTTTATATGTGGTATCTGGCCATGCCACAAATCGGTCAGGCACTGGAACAGGCGGGTGTACCTGGCATGCAAAAGCTGCTTACGTTGCCAGCTATCCCGGCGGGTATCCTGGCCCTGGGAGTTTGCTACGGGGCGTATATGACTGAAACGTTCCGGGCCGGCATTCAATCCATCAATATAGGCCAAACGGAAGCGGCTCAGGCTTTGGGCATGACACAATCTCAGATTATGCGCCGCATCATCCTGCCCCAGGCATTGCGGGTCGTCATCCCTCCGATCGGCAACGACTTTATCGCTATGGTCAAGGACTCATCGCTGGTTTCTTTGATGGGAGTGTGGGAACTCAGCTACCGCGCGACCAAAATCGGGCGTCGCTACTTCCGTTCGCTGGAGATGCTGATTATGGCTGCAGCCATCTATTGGGTGATGTGTATCGTTTTGCAGACTGTGCAAGGACGAATCGAAGAGCGTATGTCGCGAGGTGAGAGGAGGAAGCAATAAGTGGGGACCCACAAGCCCATTATCAGGGTGCGCGATTTACACAAGGTATTTGGTCGCGACCTCCACGTCCTGCGCGGTATTGATCTCGACGTGCAGCCCGGCGAGGTCGTCGTTATCATCGGCCCCTCGGGCGCTGGTAAGAGCACCTTTCTGCGTTGCCTGAATTTTTTGGAAGAGCCAACTGCCGGCTCGGTTGAAATTGACGACGTGGTTATCCGGGCCGGCGAGCCTGGACGAGAACACCATGAATACATCCGCCAGATTCGGACCAAAACGGGGATGGTCTTTCAGCAGTTTAATCTCTTCCCGCATATGACAGCTCTGGAGAATGTCATCGAGGGACCCGTTACTGTGAAAAAGGTCCCCAAAGAGAAGGCTGTTCGCGAGGGAGAGCAACTACTTGAGTGGGTGGGACTCTCCGACAAGCGGGACGAATACCCATCGCGCCTGTCGGGCGGGCAGCAACAGCGGGTGGCTATCGCCCGCAGCCTGGCCATGGAGCCCAAGATTATGCTCTTCGATGAGCCAACCTCGGCCCTGGACCCGGAGTTAATCGGCGAAGTGATCGAGGTAATGGAACGACTGGCAAACGAAGGTATGACGATGGTGGTCGTCACGCACGAGATGCACTTTGCCAAGGATGTGGCTGACCGGGTGTTGATTATGGAAAGTGGTGTATGGATAGAGCAGGGGCCTCCAGAGGAGATCTTCACTAATCCCAAAGAGGAACGCAGCCGGCAATTCCTGGCGCACATTTTGTAACGAAACGGCAGCCCTTGGCCCAGAAGTTTCCGTGACAAACATGATATATATCATCTTTTTTGTTGACAACAACCCTAAAATCTGGTAAAATAAGTTGTCATTTCGCAGCCAGGGCATTTTCCGTTTAGCCCGAGAACTGGAGATCCCCGTAAAACAGGAGGTGATTGGGTGATTACTTTGACTGAAGCGGCTGCCGATAAGCTGCAGAGCATTATGCAAGAGAAAAGCCTGGCGGACTACGGCCTGCGTGTCTTTGTGTCAGGTGGTGGTTGCTCTGGGTTACAGTATGGCATGACGTTCGCCGAGGGTCCAATGGATGGCGACCAAATCTTTGAGGATCGGAACGTGAAGCTGATTGTGGACCCTGCCAGCTTGATGTATCTGACGGGTGTTGAGATTGACTACATTGACAGCCTGATGGGCGGAGGCTTTCGTATCGAGAATCCCAACGCTGTGCAATCGTGCGCTTGCGGCAGCTCGTTCCGCACTGCCGCCGGCGAGCGAGGCACTTCCTGCCGTCACTAATTCAACCAGCGTTCATGTTTTAGGTGTAGGGGCGAGGTCACCTCGCCCCTACTTGTCAGAAGATTATGCGCCATATCTAGCCAGGTGACGTACGGCACTGCCGCCGGCGAGCGAGGCACTTCCTGCCGTCACTAATTCAACCAGCGTTCATGGTTTAGGTGTAGGGGCGAGGTCACCTCGCCCCTACCTGTCAGAAGATTATGCGCCATATCTAGCCAGGTAACGGACGGCCAGCAGGCTTGAGGCGAAGGCCAGGCTGCACAGCAGGTAGACCCAGCGCAAATCAATCAGTGACAGCAGGGCATAGGCCAACAGGGGCCCGGCCGCGCTGCCCACATCGCCGGCGGTGGCCAGACCACCGATGGCCCGCCCTCGCCGGTCGCCGCCGGCCAGATCACCGGTCAGAGCGGCCAGGTTGGTCAGCAATGCCCCCGTGCTCAGGGCGATGAGAGCCACGCCCAGCGGAACGGTCCAGATGTTTCCGCCAACGATGAGTATTGCAAAGCCGGTGCCCCCAATGATGATCCCCCCACGCACTATCGGCCACCGATCCCCACTCCGGTCCGACAGGTGACCCGCAATAGGTCCGGACATCATTCCCATCAGCGAGCGCATCGCAAGCAACAGACCGCCCAGGGAGGCGACGCCCACGGCGGCATCCCCAATCAAAATCTGGTCTCCGAAGTTTTGCTTGAGATAGAGGCTGATTGTAGACATCACGACCCCATTGCCAGCGAAGAAGGTCATCAAATAAATGTAGTTGATGGCCAGTTGCCGGCCCTGGCGTCCCTCACAAGGGCCAGGGAGCCTGCCGCGCCCCAGGTACAGGCTGAGCCGACGCCAGGGTGGATTCCCCCCAGGGAAAAGAGGTCGGTCGGATCGCATACGGGCAATGATGGACGCCCCAAGCGATTTGAGGTGCGCCCCGGCGGCCGGTAGGGTGGAGTCGCCAGCCCGGGCCGGTCTGGTTTCTGGCAGGGTAAAGAAGGCGACGAGGAGTCCGGCGCCGGTGATAGCGGCGCAAACCAGCAGCGCCGGACGAAAACCCAGGACATCGGTTAACAGGCCGCCCAGTACCGGGCTAA
>JAHELX010000431.1 GCA_024643945.1 Anaerolineales bacterium | reverse complement strand
ATAGCAACGTGACCCCAAACGTTCCCGGATGGCTCCACGGATTGGCCAGACGGATGGCCATATCGGTCAACACGCTGCGGGGGTGGAAAAACAAGTCCCAACTGTTCCAGCGCAGGAATCGTCCCATGTAGATACCCAGCCCGCCCAAGCCCAGGCTGCCGGCGACAAACAGCCAACTGGCTATCCAGCCAACAAAATTCTTGACTATGGTCTGCATCGCGCGCAACGAGAAGATGCCCAGGAACAAGCCGGTCCAGGCAAAGATCAACAGCATCCCGGTGTCATACCATATCGGGATCGGTGCGCGCGTTCGCAAGTGGAAAAAGTCGGTGAGGATGTAGGGCGCATTGGGGAAGAAGATGAGCCACAGCAGGCCAGGGATCACCAGATACCCCCAGCGGCGGGGATGGCGCTGGTGGATATCGGCCGCCCACAAGCTACTCAGAGCGGTGCTGAGAGCCTGACCTTGAAAGCTGCTCTTCTACGTACCGCCGTGCCGCAATGGCCGAGTCTAGATTTAGCACTGCTGCGGCGATTGCTTCCGCCTCGGGCACTGTCACCTGGGTAATGACTTGCTTGACAGCCGGGATGGCCGGCGCGTTCATGCTGAACTCGTCCAGTCCCAGACCCAGGAGGATGGGCGCCGCCAACGGGTCGCCGGCCAGCTCACCGCACAGCCCCACCCAGATGCCGGCTGCATGCCCGGCCTGGACAACCTGGCGTACCATGCGCAACACCGCCGGTTGGAAGGCGTCGGCCAGGGCTACCACGCGCGCGTTGGTCCGGTCGGCAGCCATAGTGTACTGGCTCAGATCGTTGGTACCAATGCTGAAAAAGTCTACCTTGGCGGCCAGTTGGTCGGCTATGGCAACAGCCGACGGCACTTCAACCATGATCCCCACTTCCATCCCTTCGTCGAAGGGGATATCCGCTCGGCGGAGCTCGGCCTGTGCCTCGGCGACAATCTCCCTGACCGCCTGCACCTCCGCCACCGTGGCCACCATTGGGAACATCACCTTGATCTGGTGCCCTGGGCTGGCTCGCAAGATGGCCCGCAACTGGGTTTTGAGGATCTCTGGACGATCCAGACAGATACGAATGCCCCGCCATCCCAGGAAGGGGTTGGCTTCCTGCCCCAGATCCAGGTAGGGGAGCGGCTTGTCGCCGCCGATGTCCATGGTGCGGATGATCAACGGGCGTGGTCCCAGCACCTCGGCGATGGCCTTGTAAGCTGCCAGTTGCTCCTCCTCGGAAGGCGCGGTCATCCGGTCCAGGTAGAGGAACTCGGTACGCAGCAGCCCAACCCCCTCTGCGCCGTAGTCCAGCGCCGCGCGGGCATCGGCAACCCCACGGATGTTGGCCACCACCTCGACCCGCCACCCGTCGTGAGTGATGGCCGGCTGCTGGCCGGCCGCTCGCGCCGCCTGCTGTGCAGCCAGCCAGGCTTCGCGCTGCGCCTGAAGAGCCGTCAATCGCTCCTGTTCCGGGTTCACCCAGACCTGCCCCTTCTGGCCATCCAGCGCCAGGAGGGTGCCGTCCGGCAACCGCAACACCTCCGGTCCCACACCAACCACTGCCGGGATGCCCAACGCCCGCGCCAGAATGGCACTATGGGAGGTGGCCCCCCCCAGAGCGGTGCAGATGCCCAGCACCTTAGTGGAGTCCAACTGCGCGGTGTCGGATGGGGTCAAATCGCTGGCCACCAGAACAGCTGGTCGAGGTAGCTTGGGAGGTGTCGGAGCGACGCCGGTCAACAGCCGCAACACTCGCTGTCCGACGTCGGCCACATCGGCGGCTCGTGCCTGTAAATAAGGGTCGTCGAGAGCCTTGTAGGTGGCGACCATCTGATCTACCACGGACTGCCAGGCAGCTTCGGCGTTGATCTGCTCGTCGAAAATGCGCTGGCGGGCCGCGTCGATCAGAGCGGGGTCCTCCAGGAAGAGCACGTGGGCGTCGAAGATGGCCACCTCGTATTCGCTCACCTGGGCGGCGGCGCGGCTGCGCAAGGCCTGAATTTCTCGTCGCGCGGTCCGGACGGCCGCTTGCAAACGCTGCCACTCTACCTGAGGATCGTCTACGTGTCGCTCCGACACTTCAGGAGGCGCCGGGTAGTACAGGACAGCCGGGCCGACGGCTATTCCGGGGGAAGCCGGGATGCCCGCCAGTCCCCCTTCGACAAGCCCGGGGACTGTGACCTGAGACTCCGTAGGCACCTCCAGCGCAGCCTCTGCCTCGCCAAAGTTAGCCTCCACTAGCGCCTCCAACGCGGCCAGGGCTGCATCCGAGTCGGGGCCCTGGGCTGCAATGGCGATCTCGTGGCCCTGGCGCACGCCTAGCGTCGCCACCCGGTTGATACTCTTGGCGCTGGCCGTCTCCGTCCCTCGAGTGACGTTGCGTACGGTAATCTCAGATTGAAAGCGGGCTGCCGTAGAGACAAATTGGGCTGCCGGGCGGGCGTGTAAGCCCAGCCGATTACGGACGGTGAGTCGAGTCTCCTGGGCTAGCCGCGCGGGGACCGCGGGCGTGGGGGGGGACACTTCGATCGGTACGACCCCCAATTGCGCTGCTTTGGGTGCCAGCGCTCCGCGTGCTTCAGCCATCACCTGCTCAACGTCACCACCAGCGGCAGCCTGAACCACCCCGGCGATGGCTCCTTCCACCAGCGGCGCTTCGCACAGGTGCACCTTAGACCGCTGCTCTTCAGGCAGAAACTCCAGGGCCATCTCGGTGCTCAAGAGCGCACTGCCCAGATCCATCAAGACCACCACGCCGTCGTCGCTGTAGACCGACTCGATGGCCTGGCACACGCGCATGGCGTCGGTGCCAAAGGGGTTTTGAGGGTCGTCAATCCCTCCGGCTGCTGCCAGGGGCACCTGTCCCTGGACCATCTGCTCGGCCAGCTCCAGCACGCCCTCGGCAAGTTTGGCACTGTGGGCGACGATCACAATTCCAATCATAGGCTGTTGCTCTCCAGGAGGATGGCGCAGTGGCAATCAGGAATCGGCGATGGCGACGACGAGCTCACGGCAGAAGGCCGGGATATCTTCCACCACCCGCCCCCAGACTATGTTGCCATCTCGGAAAGCGGCTTCATCCACCCACGTGGCTCCAGCATTGATCAGATCATCCTTGATCCCAGCGGAGCCAGTGGCCCGATGGCCCTTCAGGATGCCAGCGGAAACGAGGACCGATCCCCCGTGGCAGATGCAGCCAATGACCTTCCCCTGTCGGTAGACAGTGCGCACCAGGTCGAGGACCGCCGGGAACCGCCGCAGCTTGTCTGGGCCCCACCCGCCGGGAACGACCAGCGCGTCAAAGTCGTCGGCCGAGACCTGGCCTGCTGTAACGTCGGGTTTGGCTTCCAGGCAGTGTTTGCCCTGGAAACGATCTGCCCGCCCACTGCCAATCACCGTGACCTGAGCACCTTCCTCCTGCAGGCGCATTACGGTGACCCAGAATTCCAGATCTTCAAACCCTTCTTCGACGAAAACACCGACGCGTTTGTTCTGCAAGCGCATGGCTACTCCTCCGGTTTATGTGCGACAAGCTGGACAGTCAATCACCTGGTGGACGGTCGCCTCCAGCGCCAGCGTCAGTCGCTCTGCAGGGCCAGGAACGAAGCCTGTGGCACCACACCAGCAGGCATACCAACCCATCACCACATCGTCAAAGGGGATGCGAGGAGCCAGCAGATCAACCACTTCGACCCCCAGCCGCCAGCGGGCATTGGTGATCAGCCTCTGACCACCGACCGCCACCAGCTTGTCGGCGTAGAAGCGGAAGTGATTGCAGTGACGCATCAGCAACACGCCTAGAGTGACTTCTGGCGGGAAGGGAACCTGGCAGGCATCGCCAATGATGACCGTCAGATTGCCAGGTGGGGGCGCTGTCCTCCAGGCTACCTCTACCAGCCCGGTCTGGATCTCAATGGCGTAGACCAGACGGGCCTGCTCCGCCAGCCGGCGTGCCAGCCGCAGGTCGCCGGCCCCGATTTCCAAGATCACGTCGTCGGGGCGCACGTGAGATAACGCTGCTTGGTAGGTAGGTTCATCATAAGGAGCCCACAACCGCTCCCAATCCAATGCCGTCGCCATACCGTCCCTTAACAGGGCAATCGCCTCGCTGAGTTGCACGCGGGTCAGGGTCTGATAGCCATCTCGGGTATCTGGCACTGTCACCTTTCCTCATGACCCCTGGAGTCACATCCTTTGGATCAATAGCGTTAGCCAGAGTCCATAGACGACAGCCACCACCCCCAAAGCAGTCAGACCCCAATTGATGATCCGCTCTGTCCACCCGGTAGGCCCCAAGTCCAGGAGCACAGCCCGAACCCCCAGGGCAGCGTGCAAAGTGACCACGATCAGGAAAAGGGTTTCCAGAACGAAGATGATTGGGTTGGATAGATAGACTACCACATCGGCGTAGGTCTGCAGATTGCCCTCGACGACGAAATGGTTGGCGACCATGTGCAAGCCCAGCAACAGAATGAGAGTCACGCCGCACAGCGCCTGCACGATCCAAACCCATCCACGGCCTTGAGTCGGAGTCATCGTCCCTCCTTTGCGAACCCCACGCAGGGGCATCGTTCAAATGCCCTTACCCATGACACCCTTACGCTCCGAATATCTTGATAGCCGCCACCGCCAGCACAACCGCTGAGACCAGCATCAGCCCGTAAAAGGTGGCTTTGTGCTGATGGACACCGATGCTGAGAGAAAGCAACGCGATCCGCAAGCCATTCAAGCCGTGAATCAGTATCCCTGCTAGCAGGACAACATCGAGAAGCAAGAAGAAAGGAGTACGGGCCAAGGCGACGAAGCTATCCCATCCCGCTTCCCCTTGAGCCAACAGGCTCAGCACAAACAGATGGATAATCAGGTATAGCACCAGACCCAGGCCGGTAATGCGGTTCAATGCGTAGGCCCACATTCCCAGGCCGCGTCGGCGAACATCGAACCACTTGAGGGTATTTTCCCATTTGAGAGGGGTACGTTCTACACTGCTTGTCACGCCAACCTCCTTCTAGCGGGCCAGGGCACCCTGCCCAAACAGACGCTTGAGCCTCTCTACGATTAGCCGTCGCCGGAGAGCCATGATCGCCTCGGCGGGGTACACGTTGCTGGGGCAGACCTCGCTACACTCAAAGGCAGTATGACAGCGCCAGCAACCATTTTCGTCGTCCACCATGCGTAGGATGGATGGCACGTCGCTACTGCGCGGTTCGGTGACCAGCCGCTCTGCACTGGCCAGCGCTGCCGGTCCCAGATACTTAGGGCTCGTCAGCATCACCGGGCAGGCCGAAATGCACAGCCCGCACTCAATGCAGTTCTCGTAGCGGTTGAAGTTCTCCAGCTTGCCCAGCAGTTCCGAACTACGGACGATGGGCATGCCGACATCCTGCATCCGGTAGAACATCGGACTGACGTCCGCCGCCAGGTCGCTGATGGTCGGGAAATTGCGCAGGGGTTCCACCACCAGCGTACCACCATTGGTTGTAACATCCTTAATGAAGGTCACGCAGGACAGCTTCTCAATCCCGTTCACCCGCATGCCGCATGAGCCACAGGAGGCGTGATGGCATGCATGCCGGAACGTCAGCGTCCGATCCTGAAAGGCCCAGATGCGTTCAATCCCATCCAGGACCGTCTCATC
>JAHELX010000430.1 GCA_024643945.1 Anaerolineales bacterium | reverse complement strand
GTCTGCTCCACGCCCAGACGTTCAAGGGTGGTCTCGATGGGGGAGAAGGTATTGCGGGTCAGGATGGCAACGTGAGGATCATAACCTTCATAGGCAAAGGAGAAATAGCCCATCACTGCGCCCCCGCTGATGCCCAGCAGCATGGCTTCGGTGAATGGTTTATTGGGATGCATCATCCTATTAGATGCACGTAGCTGCAAAAACCGGAAGTCAGGTTCTTGACCCAAAGCGTGGCATGATCACTGGGGGCGACCGCCGTTATTCATACTTCAACGCCCGCAGCGGGTCTAGCGTGGCGGCCCGCAGTGCGGGATAAATACCGCTCAGCAGACCGACGAAGGTGGCAAAGACGATGGCAAAGAGGATCAGCCACGGCGGAGTGTGAACGATTTGGGGAAGGCTGTCTGCTCCGAACGGCCCGCCACTTTGCTGCAAGAAGCTACGGATCAGCACGTTGGCGGCTGCGCTCAGCCCCCAACCCACTACGGTGCCGATCACCCCACCGAGCAACCCGATGAAGGCTGCTTCGCCTAAGAAGATGCTCATCACATCCCGGTTACGCGCTCCCAGTGCCTTCATCAATCCGATCTCGCGGGTGCGTTCCAGAATCGCCATACTGAGCGTATTGATAATGCCAAATGCTGCTACCAACAAGGCGATCCCGCCGATAGCCCCCAGGATAGCCTGCAGGATAGTGAAAAAGATGTTGATTTGCCGCAATGCATCCATAGCCGAAAAGGCACCGTATCCCATACCCTGGATCTGTTGCTGGACTTCCTGCACCTGATCCGTGTCGGCGACCACTACCACAGCCCGGTTGTAGCCCTGTCTGTTTCGGTCTATCCGCTGGCCGCTGACCCATTCGTTCAAGGTATGGACATCCCGCAGCGGGATGAAGATCTGGTAATCACTTTGACCGCTCTCTTTCAGGATACCCGCGACTCGTAGTCGTGATGTCTTTACCAGGGGTTCTCCCTGATTGGTAAACTTTGTGACCTCAAGGGTCAGTGTTTCGTCCAACAGAGAGAGCTCTCCGACTGGCTGGCCGCGCTGGGGATCGAAGAAGCTATTGGCGACTCTGGCACCCACGACTGCCTGGCCTGTGGCTAATCGGCCGGTGCCAGATTCCGTTTCCAACCCCAACTCGCGCAATGTGTCTGGTGTCGCCCCCATTACCTGGCCATAGCCCACCATCCGAGTCAGCTTCAGTTGATTGGGTCCCTGCAATTCTTCCATAGGGACCACCGCCGTTACGCCAGGAATGGCGCGTAGCTCGGCCAATACGTTTTCAGTCAGTCCCTCCCCCTGGTCCCTGCGCGTACTACGCCGCCGCACGGAGGCCCCACCACTGGCTGGTTGCACCACTACCACAGTGCCGGGGCCGAAATTCTGTGCGTTGACGTTGATCTGCTTCAGATTGCCGATGCCGCCCAGGGACTCGATGGCATTCCGCTGCAGGCCCGCGCCCAGGCTCACCAGCACCAGCACGGCGGCGGTGCCGATGATCACGCCGAACGCGGTCAACACCACCCGCCCGCGCATGCGGTTCAGGTTCGCCCAGACAAGTTGCAGGAAATCAGAAAAATACATAACGCACGCAGCTCACGCGCTGCCCAGACCAAGGAAGCCGCGCAGGAGACGCAACCAGAAGGGGCGGCGTGGTGATTCGGCGTCTGGCGATGCACCAGGCGGGCCAGAGAGGTTGGACTCTACCCCTGCTTCTCCCATCTGAGGGACAGAATTCTCGCCTACTTCCAGCGTCATTTCCCCCTCATAGATTTGAGGTTGGTTGAGGTCATCAAGGTAGTGAACTCGCACCGTCAAATGCGCTGTGCCCGGGGCGTCGGCCGTAGCTTGTGCGTCCACCGTTACCGATGTGCCGGGGTCCAGCGGCCCGATGTAGATCGGTTCGTTTAGTACGTTCAAGTCCTGGCTGACGATCTCGGCATTGGTGCTATTAAGCCGGCTGCGCCCGACGTTGAAGATTTCTACTGGCAGATCAAAGGGCCGGTCAGGGACAGGCTGGCTCAGGGCGCGGTAAAAGCTGAACTCTAATTGCGGTTGTGCCAGCACCACCAAGCTGATCTGTTCCGAACGGGTGAATGCTTGCTCTTCTTTTGCTCCAACATAATCAAGGGTCACTGTCATCAGGTAAACCCCAGCAGCAGCACCGCCATCGACGATGAATTGGGTTGTGAATTCGTTACTGGTGTCGGGCTCCAATACCGACACATATTTGACATTGCCCGTGCCCAATGGGGCGATCTTCCCAGTATCCGCCTGGTCTCCGCCCAGGGTCATCGTCACTCGATGGGCTGTGGCTCCACCCACGTTGTGTATTCTCAGAGTGAGGGCAAAGGGCTGGCCGGGAGAGAGTTGCGCTGGTTCAACTTGATAAGTATCAATGACTACCAGTGGCTCGGCGGGCGCCTCTGAAAGCGGTGCTTCCCCTAGCTCCAGGGCCACATTCTGTGCACTCTGATAGTGCTCTCCGGCCCAATTGTCGTAATCCAATGTAATGGGATGCGTGTGTAGGCCAGATTCGGCGTCCTGATCGGCCACCAGCCGCAATGCTATCTGAATCGTCTCCTGCCAGCCGACGTTGCCAACTGCCGTCACGCTGCCTGTCCCTACCGAAGCAAAGGTGCTGGGAGCGCCATTGGTCAACAGCACATTGCGAGCAGATCCAGTCCCAACGTTATTTATGCTCAACGTCAGTGTGAAGGGCTGGCCTGGCCTGGGCAGCGATGGCTCTGTGTCGACCGTCTCGATCACCAGTTGCGGCCGGCCGGCCTGGGGAGTCGGCGTCGGCTCCAGCACTGTGATGCCCACCACCTCGCTGCTATTGTAGGTGTAGCCTGACTTGTCTTCGTAGCTGATCTGAACTGTGATGGGGTAGGTACCGCCCGACATATCGTTGTTCACACGCAACCACTGTGAGACGGTGGCGTGCTCGTCTGGCTGCAGACTGGGCACATTCTTCACACTGCTGCTGCCCTCGGGTACAAAGCCGTCACCGGCGAAGTTTACCAGAATGTTCACCGCGCGGGCGTCGCCAATGTTATGCAACTCGGCAAACAGCTCTAAAGTATCGCCAGGCTCGACTGCAGCCGGTTCGGCATGGCTGCTGCGGATGAAGATCAACGGCCGCTTATCCGGCGGCCCAGGAGTCCCCTGCGCGGACACCGTAATGAGGAGAGACAATGCCAGGAAGAGCGTCGAGAGCGATTTAGGAAGCCTGGTTCGAAAGCGACACATCGGCAATACCCACTTCAAACATTTGCTGCTGTTTCCAGGATCACCCCGTCGTGCATGTGTACGATCTGATCGGCATGAGCAGCAACAGCGGGGTCGTGGGTAACGACTAGCACAGTCACCTTACCCTCCCGATGAGCGCGACTCAGCAAGTCCATAATCTCGGTCCCGGTGCGTGAATCCAGGTTACCTGTGGGCTCGTCGGCCAGGAGGATACGGGGGGCATTGCTCATAGCTCGTGCCACGGCTACTCGTTGCTGCTCGCCACCCGAGAGTTCGGTAGGCTTGTGGTGCATACGGTCGCCCAATCCGACTGCTTGCAAAAAGTAATGCGCCCGGCGATATCGCTCGGCGCGGGGCACACGAGCGAAAATCATGGGAAATTCAACGTTCTGCAGGGCGGTCATAGTGCTGACCAGGTTGAAAGATTGAAAGATAAATCCACACTGTTGTTGCCGGTAGGTTGCCAGTTCATTCTCGCCTAGCTGGCTGAGTTCCTGCCCTGCCACTTTTAAGCTGCCGGTCGTTGGACGATCTAACCCACCGATCAGATTCAGCAAGGTAGATTTTCCAGAGCCGGACGGCCCCATCACAGCCACAAAAGCGCCGGCCGGCACATCAAGGTTGACTCCATCCAGGGCGTGAACCTGGCTGCGACCCATCAGGTAGGTTTTGCGCAAATCGCGGATCTCGATCACCACCGCTACATTCCACCGAGGAGGCCAAACACCAGTAGGGGTACGAAGCTGGGTAGCAGGGCCAGGAATGCATACAGCCCCACCACTACGAGGGCCTTACCCCCGGACAGATTGCTCGCCGCCCGAACTGCCAACGCCAACAATATCAGGTACCAGACCGTATACAGGTCGAGCTTGCTGAGGAAAATACCAATCGCTGTGGGCTGCCCTCCAGCAAAGAGGGAAAATAGGCCACCGAATGTAGGCTCTGCCGGTGGGGCCACCAGCCCCGACAACCCCGGCCCCTGGATGAGTTCACCTGTCACCTGCATATAGAGCGATTGCACGGCATCCCGCAAGATTAGCGGAAGTCCCGCCCAGGCACTGACCCGGTAAAGGACGCCAAATCCCTGTCGCCCTCCGAGCGCCATGCTGCCTATGTGCAGCAGCGCCGCTCGCAGCAACCATCCCAACAGAATGGCGCTGAAACCTGCTATCAGCGCCGGCGCAATAATCGTTGACTGCGGTATCTGCGGTGCCTGAAGTGCCTCCGGGGGTAAATTCTCTCGAACCTCCGGAGGCATATCTGCCATGCTGGCCTCTTGCATAGCCTGAATCTGAGCTGTTCGTGCTTGGACTTGCAGCGGGGCGCCGACAAGAACCCGGGCCAGCAGCAACACCACAGCCAGCAGCAACGGGATTACCCATAGCCAGCCGGAACCTTCGGCAACATCCATCAAGGCCTGGCGAGGCCGGACCCAGATATGCACCAGCAAGCGCAATGGATTAGGTCCACGCGGCGGGGGAGCTTTGATAGTGGCGGGATCAAGGGAGAGAGACATAGGATTCCTTTTGCACTATTTCCAGGTATCTATGTCAACGGCGATCTAATCATAACCGAATCGTGAAGGATAGTCAAGCACGTCATCGGCTTAGTTGTGGTTACTGATCACTCCCGAGGCATGGCAGGACCGCCGACGCAACGAGGCGCAGGACACCCCGCTCTTGTATCCCTAGCGAGGCCGGAGATAACCACCAGAACAGGTTATGGGGGGCCATGTAAGCATGCCCATCGGCAACGGCCAGGTCTTTGGCCCAACCTAGCCACAAACTGGTTACCTCTCGTGAGCGCCGGGAAGCGCGTCCAGGGGCGCCCAAAACGGGGCAGGCCGATGGTGAAAGCTATTCATGACCTTATCTAAGTCAAAATTTCTCCAAACGGACAAATAGCGCGACCCACTTAACCGTGGATAGCACAGTCAAGGCGCCTCAACCTGCCCTAGATAGATTAAATCGCGACGTTGGCGCTGGTCGCGTTGCCATCGGGCGATAGCTCGCCGGTCACCCCCCCAGGCAGCGAGTTGTGCCTCAACCGACTCGACCGGCTGGCTCTGGCCGGTCCCCAGGTCATAGACATAAGTTTGCCACGGCTCGAATTTTGTTTCGCACCCCTCGCCTGACAGGGGACGCAGGCGCGAACGGCGACGTGCTGGTCGTTTTCTTCAAAAATGATCAGACTCACGCCATCGGCGGGGTTGTAGAGGCGCAAGCGGTTCTGTTCATCGTACATGCAGTCAAAGCCGGGTGTCACACCGTTGTTCTCGGCGGCGACAAACCAGCGCCCGTCGGGTGAAATGAGACTGGCTGCGGAAACATCCAGCCGGGTGGGACGCTTGGCGGGTCCGTGGGCGTTAATCTGCCAGGTGCTGCCGATGATCCC
>JAHELX010000429.1:4564-5654 GCA_024643945.1 Anaerolineales bacterium | reverse complement strand
CTTGATCCGTAGATCGAGCGGGTCCAGGCCGAGACGGTGAGCGATGGTATCCATATGCGATTCGTAGGCCCAGGTGGTTTGGGAACTCATTGCACCCCGGTAAGCCGCTGCTGGGGGTAAGTTCGTGTAGATGCCGAACGAATCCACCCGGACGGCGTCCGGCAGAAGGTGGAAAATCTCAGCCAGCACCCGCCGCACGATGTACGGCGCTTGAGCCGCCGACCACACAGTAAGCTCGCTATCAGTCCATTGTGCCACTGCCACGTGCGGCTCCAACGAGGCTTGCTGAGCTACAGGACTGGTGAAGGTCTCTTCAATGATCTCGTCCGCTTCAGCAAAGCCGGCCTCAACATCGCCATGACGTAGTTTGGCGTGCACAAAGCAATTGTTCGGGGAGGAGTCGTGGAGGGTTGGAGCCCCCGGCTGCATCGCCTCGACGGCATCATACACTGCGGGCAACTCTTCATACGTCACCTCGATCAGCCCCAGTGCTGCTTCGGCAATCTCGGCGTTTTCGGCTGCCACCAACGCTACCGGCTCTCCTATGTAACGCACCCGGTCCCGGGCTACCAGCGGTTGATCTTTGCTCTGGAATCCAAGCAGCAACGCTGGCCCGCCGGGTCGGTCAAAGTCGGCGGCAGTCACGACGGCCACCATGCCTGGCAACTGCTCGGCAGCAGTGGTGTTTAGATGGTTGATCCGGGCGTGGGGTACGGGGCTACGCAGGACTCTGGCTGTGAGCATATCAGGCAGCCTGAGGCCGATTGCGTACGGCACCGCTCCCGTAACCCGTGCAACCGAGTCCAGCATAGGCACAGACTTACCGACGGCCATCACGCACCTCCTCCAACGCGCGCCGGACGTGGACGCGGATCATCTGGGTACGGTACCAGGCTGAGCCTCTCAGGTCTTCCAAGGTCTCAATATTAGCCGCGTAACCCTCGGCGATCTCGGCGATCACTTCATCCGTCAATACCTGGCCCCTGGCCAGCGCCTCGATCTCCGGAAAGCGGCGCGGCACCTCACACGCTGCGCCCACGGCGACTCGCAGGTCGGTACACTTTTTATCTTCGATTTCTGCCACGGCGGC
>JAHELX010000429.1:0-4554 GCA_024643945.1 Anaerolineales bacterium | reverse complement strand
TTCCGAGGATCGAGTCTTGAACTTGACATAATTCATCCGGACAGAAGAGGGGAGAGCCGGGACAGAGACGCCGGTGATGAGTTCGTCCGGCTGGAGGGCGGTGGTGTAGAAGCCAAGGAAAAAGTCGGACAGCGAAATCGCACGAGAGCCGTGGGGGCCAGCGGCTGTCACCGAGGCACCGAGGGCCAACAGCATCGCCGGGGGATCCGAGGCATAGTCCGCCTCGGCCAGGTTGCCCCCCAGGGTCGCCTGATTGCGGATCCGTACGTTGCCTACCAAACTGCAGACACGAGCCAGTGCCGGATATCGTTCTTGCACCAGCGGCGAGCGTTCGACGTCGCGTAGCGACACCAATGGCCCCAGGTGCACCGTCCCGGCATAGGCTTGCCCCGCAGGGGTCCCGAGGGAGCAGCCCAGGGGCCGGGGCAGGCCGTCATCCGCGGCACGAATGTAGTCGAGATTGGGCACACGCCCAAGGCTGATCAGCACGTCGGGCGCAATCAGCCGTTGCTGTAGCATAAGCACCACAGCGGTGCCGCCGGCGACGACCTTCGCTTCGTCACCGTACTTCGCCAGGGCTGCCAATGCTTCCGAGAGAGACTCTGGCGGCCAGTCTTCTTGGCTGAGTCGATGAGTGTCTGCTTGTCAAGGGGAAAGGTGGTGCGTGGATCAATGACTTCGGCGCTGAAGCCGATTTCGTCAAGCAACCTGGCAGCCTCAAGGGCAACATGTACCATGCTGCTCGTGGCGACAATGGTAATGTCGCTGCCTACGCGCTTGATGTCCGCGACGCCAAGCGGGATGGTGTATTCCTCGGCCGGCACCGGGCCTTTGAGGTTGTACATCATCTTATCTTCAAAAAAGGCTACGGGGTTGTCATCACGAATCGCGGTCTTGAGCAGGCCTTTTGCGTCATAAGGGGTCGAGGGCAGGACGACTTTGAGACCGGGGATGTGGCTGAGCCACGCGTGCAGCGATTGCGAGTGTTGGGCGGCCGAGCGGCGGGTGGCACCAAGCGTCGTGCGGATGACCATTGGGACTTTCAGTTTCCCGCCGGACATATAGTGGACTTTGGCCGCTTGATTCGCAATTTGATCCATGGTGAGGGCAAGGAAGTCGCCAAACATGAGGTCCACCACCGGGCGCATGCCGGTCATCGCTGCGCCAACCGCCAGCCCGGTAAAGCCGGCTTCAGAGATAGGCGTATCAACCACACGCTCTTTTTGGAATTCCTGTACAAGACCGGACAGTACCTTGAATGGCGTACCTGCTTCGGCCACATCTTCGCCGATGATAAACACAGTCGGATCACGACGCATTTCCTCAGCCAGGGCTTCGCGGATAGCCTCCCCAAAGGTGAGTTCACGATCGCTGGGGCTAGGCGTAGACATGCCGATCCACCTGGCTCACATCCGGGTAGGGGGCATTGAGGGCGAATTCCACTCCAGCTTTGATCTCAGTCTTAACCTCAGCCTGGATCTGGTCATGCATTTACCCCAGCCATTCGCGCCAGCACTTCAAAAATGATCGCGAAATCTTCGTCAGACAGCCCCATGCCCCTGGCAGCAGTCAGGAATTCATTCGTGACAGCAGTGGTGGGTAGTGGCACGTCGATTTGCCGACCCAACTCCAGTGCCAGGTTCAGGTCCTTCTGCATCATATTCACGTCGAACCAGGCCTCGTCCGGCATCCCCAGCACGAACGGGCCGCGATACTTCACCATAGGTGAGGCAATAACGCTATTAACCAATACCTCAACAGCCGTTTCGCGCTTGATACCGCTCTTCTCCGCCAGCAACACACCTTCGCTGAAAGCCAGCATCTGAACCGCCAGACTGAGATTGGTGGCAATCTTCATCGTAGCCGCCAGGCCATTTCTACCTACGTGGGTCACTTTGGGCCCGATGTCTTGTAAAATGGGCTTGACTCTCTCAAACGCAGTTGGATCACCGCCAACCATTATGGACAATTTGCCTTGCTCCAAGGTGATAACACTGCCGGATACAGGTGCATCGAGCATCTGCGCGCCTTTCGCAGCAACCTGGGCTGCCAACTCCCGGCTGGCGGTTGGGCTGACGGTGCTCATGTCCACGTAGATTTTGCCCGGCCCCAACCCTGCCAGCACGCCGTTAGGGCCGCCTGTTATCGCATGCAATGCAGCCGTATTGGTCACCATGCTGAGGGTCACGTCGGCTACTTCGGCCACGACACGTGGTGACTCACCCCACTGCATGCCTGCCTCCAGCAGCCAACCAGCTTTTGATTGGGTACGGTTATATCCGGTGACCGTGTGTCCGGCCTCCAGTAATCGCTTAGCCATGCGGCCACCCATTACACCCAAGCCGACAAATCCGAGATTAGCCATGGACAACCTCCATAATCGTGATGAGATTCAAGCAAAGAAAGTCAATCTTTCAGGACAACGAATTCTTCGCTGTCCTTACGAACTTGTTCAAGGTGAGCGCACATGACTTCGTGCGCCGCCTGGGGGTCACGACGACCGATTGCCTCAAGGATGCGCTTGTGGTGATATTGGCCGCGCTGTGGCCCACCGTGCACAGCGAAGATGCGCTTGCGCTGCTCGTGTAGCAGATCAACAATCGAGTCGATGAGTGTGGGAATGAGGGCACTTTCTTTCTAATCGCCGCATTGGCTGGCGTCAAAGGTGATTCCGTCTGACCCCAGAATGCCTGTTCCAGGATGTCCAGGCCTCTGATATGCCTTGAACATATAGTTGCCGGAACCCCTTGTGGCAGCCGTGGAAATAAGATATGCTTGCTCAACATCCAGAACGGGGATTTCTCCTGTGGCGATTACCTCTCCAGACTTTGGGGGACCGCTAGCGGCGTACCAGAGTTCCCAGAGGGTTGGCCCGGCCATAGCCTCGCTGCCACTATTCTTCACCGTTGCCCAGACATTGCCACTCCCTTCACAGCCAGAACCCTGGTTGACAAATAAAAGGCTACTTTTGTCCCAGGTATCAGAAGTCGGCTCCTGAGTCGGTTCCGGCGTTGCCGTAGGCTGGGGCGGCTGCGGCGTTGCAGTGGCTGTGGGTGTCACGGGCGTTGCCGTAGGCTGGGGCGACTGCGGCGTTGCAGTAGGCGTGGGTGTCACGGGTGTGGCAGCGGGTTGGGGCGGCTGCGGCGTTGCAGTGACCGTGGACATGACGCCTGTCGTAGTGGGTTGGAGCGACTGCGGCGTTGCAGTAGGCGTGGGTGTCATAGGCGTTGTAGTGATCTGGAGCGACTGCGGTGTTGCAGTGGGCGTGGGTGTTACGGGTGTTGTAGTGGGCTGGAGCGGCTGTGGCGTCTCAATGGGCGTGGGCGAACCCATTGGCTCAGATGTTCCAGACAGTTCGGAGGTCTCGATCGGCCGTGGTGTTTCGGTGAGCCTGGGTGGCTGCGGCGTGTGCGTAGGGTTGAGCGGCTGCAGCGTGACATAGGGAGCAGGACTTACAGGTAACCCACCCGGTGTCTCCCCAGCCAAACCGGCCCAGGCACGCTCGTTCATCTCCGTCGACGTGGCAAGTGCCTGCTGCAAATCCAATCGGGCCGCTTCGGGCGCTTGATCCAACAAATGTCTCAGGACCGTTCGCTGATGCTCGGTGTGAGCGATGACAGCCGTCAATGATTCAGGCCTGGCTTGCCCGGCAGCGACTAGCGCTTGCTCGGTTTCGTGTTCCAAAGCTGTCAGAACCGTCTTGTAGACTATCCCATCCCGGGCTATCAGTGCTTCGACCTCACCCAGCCGGCGTTCGGCCCAGGCCAGGTGGACCTGTGTCTGGAGGCGAGGAGTGAAAGCCACCGACGACAAAAGACTCTCCGTAGTTCGCTTAATCGTATACAGGGAGCTTCCAGGTAGACTGGCTGATGCGGCCGAAACTGTGACTGCGCCTGCGCTCAGAATCGCACAAAAGAGCAGCATCCCTACGGCAGCCGCCGAAACTAGCCGGCGCGCGCTGGCTATGAGGTCGGAGGCCACTCCCCTCCGGCGCACGGGCAACGCGCCTTGTCGCCGAGCAGACAACTCGACGGCATAAGCCAACAGACGTGCTTCGCCCGCGCGAAAGCCGTTAGCCGACATCGAAGGCCCTTGTGATGTCTGCAATTTAACCGCCATATGCAGCAGTGGGGCCAATCGCCCGGCGTGTGACGGATAGCTGATCAGGCAGGCCTGCACCGCATCGCCATTTTGCAGCCGATCCAGGCAGATATCCAATACCTGATCAAAATCCAGTCTATCGGTCACGACTCATTCTCCAGGAGCCGGCGCAACGACGCCAGTGCTCGATGTTGTAGTGCTCTTACCGCTCCCTCCGTTTTCCCCATCAACCTGGCTACCTCCGCCACAGAATAGCCGGCGATGAAACGGAGGGCAATTACCTGCTGCTGATCGTCTGTCAAATGGATCAGGGCTCTCCAGGCGTGGCGGACGTCATCCCGCTGAGCGACCAGACGATAAGGGTCTGCGCCCCCGCCATCGGCCAGCCGCTCATCTAGAGAGGCCGTACGGCGTGCCTCCTGCCGACGATAGTAATCCACTACCCGGGCGTGG
>JAHELX010000428.1 GCA_024643945.1 Anaerolineales bacterium | reverse complement strand
GGCGGCTGATGACCTGCTCCAGTTGGCCCAGTTGCTGGCTGCGGTCGTTGGCCGCTGTCAACCTGGCCTCTCCCGTTTCGTGATCCAGCAGGAACAGCAAGCAGAGATCTGCCTCGAAGCGGTCGGCCAGGAGGTCGACGATCTCCTTCAGCATGGCTCCCGGTTCGGGCACGCTATCGCGGATCTCGTCAATGGCCGTCATCAGGTCCAGCTCTTTTTGCTTCAGGTCAAGTGCATCCTGCAGTGCTTTTAGCCTTTTCTCACGCATAATGTCCTGCCTTCCCCCTAAGATCTCACTCGGACGTCACCTCCTTGAAGTCGGTATGGCGCTCCTTATTAACTCTGCTATTGTCACCCGCAACTGGGCTTCGGTAGCAGATGTAATTCCTCAGGTGCGGGCTCGTCGATCGTTAGTGCCCTCTTTTGCCTGGTCGGCTACCTCTTTCAACCGTGCCAGGAGCGAGTAATAACGGTTTGCTGTCTCTTTCACCTCGACTATATCTAGTGTGATAGGTGTCGGCGGGCGCCTATTTACTCCGCCCCCTGGCTTGGCTTGTATGGGGGTCTCTTCGGCCTGCTCGAGCAATTCCGCCACATAAGGGTAATCCCAGCAGACCTTAAGTAGCTTGTTAATCGTTGATTCCAAGGCTCTGGTCGCCGCTTCAGGGTTGTCTTCACTGGCGATTATCTTGAATCGATCAGCTAGATCTCCTGCTCTACGGCTGAATTCCGGCCATTGGGCTCCCAGGCAGGGCTCGAATTCCCGAGAACTCTCCTCCAAAACCTTGAGCATAGTTCTAGAATCAGGCATGGCTGTTTTCTCCTCTCTCTTTTCTAGAATCTTGTGTAGCACCATACAGTGCGAAAGCGGCCCAGTGGTAGGGATGGGTGAAGGGGGAAACGTAGGGTGTTTTCCTAGCTATCTGGGCGTATTTTCTCCACGCCAGCGACAACCATTCGGGGGGATCTTCCCCCCTGCTTTCGAACTCTGCTATTTGCGCATCGCAGCGTTCTGCGGCTTCTTGCACCGTCACCTTGTCGCGGAGCCAGACTTGCGCACGGCGTAGGGCTTCCGCCGGTGGCAGAGGCGACCTGGTCTCCGGGCCCTCGTCTGGATCGCCATGGAGGTGGTTCAGGTAGAACCCTTCCATCAACATAGCAGTGGAGAGATCTGATACTCGCCATAGGCTGCTTATTACGCACGGTACCCCAGCCAGCATGAACCCAGCCGGCAATCCGAGGTACTCCTCTGCGCTACCCTTGACAACGTCGGTAAGTCCCGTCTCGCAGGCGGAGAGAGTTACAAGGCGGGCGGCGGACATGTCTACCGCGTCGCTCTGCAAATCGGCCAGAGTGAGGGAATCATCTGCCAGAGCCAGACCGGACTGGGGCGGGTCGTCCCAGTTGTAGATGCCGTGACACGAGAAGTGCAAGTAGGCTCGTCCACCCACTCCCGACTCGACAGCTTCTTTCGTTCCAGCCTGTCCTTCGTGTACTTTATGTTGGTCGAAGAGACTGGCTATGGCCGCACCTTCAACTGAGGTGAAGACGAGTTCGGGGTCTTCTTCCGGGTTGATGACTGCGTATAGACCATGTCCGTCTGCCCGCGTTACTCTCGCTTGCAAATCGGAGAGTACTTCGACCGACGGAGCATAGCTCACCTGATACCGATCGCATATCCGGTCTGGACCGTTGCCCGCAAGGGGTACTGCATGCAGTGGTAAGAGGAAGAGACCTCCAGATGGCAGGAAGATGATTCTCTCGGTGCCAGGGGGCAGCGTAGCCAGGACAGGTGCAAGAAGCCTTCTCCCTATCCTGGACAGCACTCGCTCCATAGTAGAGTACCATTCGGCATTTCGGCCTAGATAGTCCCCAACCCAGCCACCGGTTACGCGGCCCCGCGTATTAGGTTCAAACAATAGGTGGTTAAGCTCTGTCTGTGTGAAACTGGGTACGTCCACCGTTTGCACCACTTTGTCATAGTTGTGACTTACCACAAACCCCATACTTCCTTGATTCGTGATACAGAAGGACACCAAGGCCGTGCGTTCGTCGGGGAGCAAATCCAGGACAGTAGCTAGTTCGAGGTCTTTCAGGAAATCTGGAGCGTATTCACGTATCCGCGCAATGGCGTTGTCCAGGGTGGCGCTTGCCTCTAGCCCGACCTTTTCCTGGGCTGTGAGAGTTTCCACCAAGTCGCGTTCCTCGCCAAGCAAGATACCGCTCCTCAATTGAGCAGCTCTTACTGTGACCCCAGCCTGTTCAAAAGCATCCCAGACTTTGTCTGGAACGTAGGCTGGACGGGGGACGCGCAGACGCAAGGCTTCGGTGAGCAGACGGGTTTTGCCACGTTCTAGTGTGAGCAGCGCTTCGCTGGTTTTCCCAAGGCAGGCAGCGGAGAAGGCGGCGTGGCGGTAGAGGACAGCATTTTCGGCAATCTCAATTGCCTTGCTCTCGGCGGATAGGCCGGCACGGTAAAGTCGCTCTCCGGCATCCATAGCAGTGTGGTAGACGGCAAGGGCATAAGCCCAATCCCTCTGCGCAAAATAAAGGTTCGCAAAATTGCGAGCGGCGCGGCGGGCATCGATGGGCAGCGCTTCGGGTTCGGCAATTTCCAGCGCTTGCTCGAAGTGCTTGGTGGCTCGCGCCAGATTCTCAGCCCGTATCCCCCGCCGTCTCTCCCAGTAAGTGACAGCCAGGTTGTTATGGGTGTTGGCCCAGTGCGCAGGGAATGCTTGGGGGGTATAGAACTTGAGTGCTTGAGTGTAGTGCTCAATAGCCCGCTCTTGATTCTCCTCCCGATCGCCATTGATGCGGTCACCGTAGACGTTGCCCAAGTTGTAGTGGGCTAAGGCCCATCTGTGAGAACGTGGCAATGGGTCCAGCGCCCTTACAACTTCCCGGCAAAGAGTCGCGGCTCGGTCAAAGTCATCGGCAGCCTGCTCTGGATGTTCAAAACGCTCCAGATTGCCCAGTTTCCATAGGGTGTCAGCTAAGCTGGTTTGGACCGTGGCCCACCTTGTTAGCATCCCTTTATCAAATACCCTCAATGCCCGTTCGTAATGATTAATCGCTTCTCTCAGGTTGCTGGCACGATTCTCAATCAGTCGCTCGCCATAAGCAACGGCTAAGCTTTGCTGAGTGATTGCCCAATCCCAGGGACAAGTCTCGCGCGACTGAGCCCGCAGCGCCTCTCTGTTGTGCTTGATTGCCCATTCGAGGTTTGTAGCCCGCTCGCCTTGAATGCGACGGATATAATCATTACCCAGTTCAGCCTGTGTTCTGGCCCAGGCCAAGGGGAAGTGCTGACGAGTGTATACTTCCAGGACTTGTTGGTGGAGTCTAATGGCTTCTTCCACGCTCTTGCCACTGAGACGGACGCTATGAGCAATCGCGAGATTGTAACTGGTCTCAGCCCACGCTTCCGGATAGGCGTCTCTCTTACGCACGGTCAGCGCGCGTCGGTAACACCGAACAGCCTCTTCGAGGTTTTCGGTATGGTTTCCGTGAATGCGACTGCGCCAGGCGGCGCCCAAGTTGTGCTGCACCCTGGCCCAGTCCCACGGATGCTTTTCCTGGGTCCACACCTTCAAGGCTGCCTGGTGGTAGGCAATAGCCCGCTCCACATCTTCAGCGGGATCTTCGCTCGTGTAGTTACGCCAGACAAGCCCCAACCCCTCTTGAATTTCTGCCCAACCCTCAGGATACACTCGGCGAGTCCAGACTGTGAGTGCTTCTCCGTAACAGGCGATCGCTGTTTTCAAGTTGGCCGACCGCGATCCTCGAACCCGCGAAAAGTAAGCCGAACCCAGGCCTTTTTGAGCCTGTGCCCACTCAAACGGATATCTCTCCTTTCTCCACACCCTCAACGCTTCACAATAGAGGGCAATAGCCCGCTCTAGATTCTCGGCCCGATTGTCCCTGATGCGTTGGGTGTAGACATTGGCCAGATTGTACTGCGTACTGGCCCACTCTTCTGGAGCACTATCGGGCGTGCAAAGTTTCAAAGCCTGCTTCAGCAAATGGATTGCCTTCTCAAGATTTTCGGCCCGATCACCTCTGATACGTTCAGTGTAGATAACAGCCAGGTTGTTCACGGTCTCTACCCACGCTTCCGGATGGCTCTGGCACGTGAAAACGCTGAGTGCTTGCTGGAAGTGCCCCAGGGCTTCCTCGAGATGCCGGGCCGGGTCAGCGTTCGACATCAGGTGCAGGCAGAGGCCCAACTCCACGTGGAGTTGGGCCCAAGGTACAGGCTGTATTTCCCGATTTACTTGTTTGAGAGCCCGCTCGCACAATCGGATTCGACGGCCCAGTGTCTCGGGTGTAAAGGGTAGGCTTGTTATCTCCTCAATCAGGTTCTCCAATGAACTCATCGGCTCCTCCGGATCGACAAACGGGTTTTAGCAAACCCGCTGTGTCAGGGCTGAGTGAGATCTACCTGTCCTATCGCCCTGTCTGAAATCTGTGGGTTCTGGTGAGAGTGATCAAGGGTATGTTCGTAAACGTAGGAATCTACCGGATTCTTCAGATAGGTGAATGCCTCCTCAGCCGACACCCAGCCGTTGTGATTCGTGTCGGCTGAGGTCGAGGAGAGCGCCTGGAGCAGGAAGTAGGTGAACACGCCATGCTCCAATTCGCTGAATTCCCAACTTCCCTGGTTTGCCGCGCTGGCCATCAGAACGACGCAACCAGATCTGCCGATATCCTGGGCAAAACCATCGCTGGCCTGCAAATCAGCAGCGACCGGGCCCAGATTGGCCTGGCCCAGGAGACTTCTGCCTGATGCCCCTGTGCCAGTCACCATACCGCCACTGAAGCAACTATCAATGATAACCACGCATTGAGTCACCCCGATCTCATCCAGCCACGCGCCGAATTCATCATCCCGAATGGCCGTCTCGGGCAGCCACTGTCGTAGCTGAGCATTTTCACAATTGATGCAGTCGACGTCATAGGGGACGATGAACTCGTCGTAGCCATCAGCTTCATCCCCGTTGTTATCCTCCGCGAACATCCCATGTCCACTGAAGACGAAAAGAAAAGTTGGATTCGGGTACTGTTTCACCTGATTCGCTGCCCAATTGACCAAGGATTGGTGAATGACGTCTTTAGTCGCTCGTGCGTTCAAGAGCGTTTTCTCACTGCGCAGACGACTGTTTTTGCTGATCATGATTCCTCTGGTTCGCTTTGTATCGATGTCGCCGGATTCCACATCAGGCCCCGGTGCGCCCGCGCGTCCTAACGTGCTTACAACAGGCTCCATGTGTTCATAGTCTGAAATGCCCACGAAGAGGGCTATCATATCCTGAGTGGGCGCACCGCCGTCGCCTCCCTTGAGCACGACCGGCAGGTAGACCCGAGCAAGCTCCTCAACTAAATCAAACGTCACGTTGACGAATTGGGGGCTGCCTTGCACGCCTGGCGTGTTGCTGGTGATCTGGATCTGGCTCGTGTAATGGCCGGGACTCCGGCCGCTTTTGTCTACTGACACGCGAATGGTATCAGGCGACGTGAACCGGACTGCTGTTCCACTCGTCTTATCCAGGCTCAGCCAACCAGCCGACTCGGAAGCGGACCAATTCAAGCTGTCTCCACCTAGATTCTGGACAACCAACTCCTTGGTCTGCACCGTCGGCCCACCGGCGTCGTTGGTGA
>JAHELX010000427.1 GCA_024643945.1 Anaerolineales bacterium | reverse complement strand
CAATGGTCCCGAGCGAAGCCCCCCACGGGGCTGCACAGGGGAAAGCCCCCCCACGGGGCAGGTTTGAGCAAACCCCCAAAGCAGAAACCGTTGCTACACTCGGCAATTCAGACGCAGACTGCTCACTCATTGCAACCTGCCCCGTGGGGGGGCTTTGCTCCGGGAGGGTAGGGTGAGTAGTTACCTGTAGGGATCAAAAAGGAGAATAATGCGATGGACAAGATCAGTATCCCGGCAGAGGCAATGGAATTAGCCGCTGGCGTCCGTCAAGCTACCGTGCTCTTCGCCGATCTGGTAGATTTCACAACCTTCTCTGAGCAACTACTGCCCGTCGAGTTGATGACACTGCTCAACCGCTGCTTCGATAGCATGGCACCGGCCATCGCTTATTATGATGGAGCCCTCGACCGCTACGAGGGGGACCGGCTACTGGCTGTTTTCCAAGGACGAACGGCACGAGGACATCATGCAGAGCGCGCCCTGAATGCAGCCCTGGCTATTCAAATTGAGATCGCCCATTTCAACCAAGCCTATGCCAGCCGATTGCCCGCCCCCGTCCGATTGCACACAGGCATCAATACGGGACCGGTTGCGCACGGGATGGTTGGTGTGACGGGTTTTCGAATTCCGACGGTCATCGGGTACACGGTCAATCTTGCGGCTCGCCTGGCAGATCGGGCCGGCCCGGACGAAATCCTCGTCGGCGAGACCACTGGTCTGCTAACATGTACCCTGTTTGATCTGGAGCCATTGACTTGCTTAGGACTAAAGGGTATCAGTAGCCAGGTGCAGGCTTACCGATTGTGCAATCACCCATCAGGCGGAAGTACTAATACTCCAGGAAGTACATGCCTGTGGTTTCAATGGGACTGTGAATGGGACATTATCTCCGTAGTGCGCACCTTTGCTTACCGACAGCGAGCAAGGTATCCGGTAAGCTGCCATCCTCCTTTGGCTGCAAGCAGAGTCTGTCTCTAAGAAGTTGTCTGAGAAGTCGTGGGGCCCGCCTGAGCCTGCTCCACCCTACTTGTCAGACGCACTCTCATAGGAGGGTTTGCTATGTTAGAGCTTTACACTCACGTTCGCACTGATCCGCCATGCTTCGTCGAGACGCCATCTGCTACCACAGACAGGCAGAGCAAATCGCCACCCGATTGGGATCAGTTCAGCCGGTTGATCGAAAATGCATTACGTACGGAAGGGGACATTCCGGCTCTGGCCCAGCACACTGCACTCTTGAATCTGCGCTGCGTCGAGGTCCGGGCCCGCCAGCTTTCATCACCCGCTGCCGTGGTCACCGCCATGGAGCGGGGGAGAGCCTTATGGGCAATACTTGAGGAGGCCATAGAGCGCCTGCGGCCGACAAATGAACCAGACGGACGCATTACTCGAGCCTGGCGACAATATCGTGCCTTGCGTGACGCTTATCTTCTGGGTTTGCCCAATCACCAAATCGCGCAATCGTTGTACATCAGCGCACGCACCTTCGACCGAGATCGCCGCAAAGCCATCAATGAAGTAAGTCGGATCGTATGGGAGATGGAAGTGGATATGTCCTAGTGGGTGTGTCCAAATTCTTGGCAGACCCTAAGGGTTTTCAGAAAACCCTTAGGGTCTTACACCTAGAATTTGGACACACCCGTCCTAGTTTCCATGTTTGACACGTTCTTCGCTTCGTGGTATGATACCTTTTGTTGTTTTTAGCACTCTAAGGGTGAGAGTGCTAAAAGCCGAGAGGGTTGGAAATTATGTCAGAACCTGAAGAACTCACCCGGCGATGTCAAACTATTTTACGCCTGGTTGTTCAAGAGTACATTAACACAGCGGTGCCGGTCAGTTCCAGGGCCATAAGCGAGCGATACAATTTGGGGGTCA
Source organism: Anaerolineales bacterium (assembly GCA_024643945.1). The sequence goes on along the minus strand of JAHELX010000427.1, from coordinate 3,802 downwards.
GCCCGGCGACCATCCGCAATGAGATGGCGTTGTTGGAAGAGGAAGGCTATCTGACCCATCCCCATACCTCGGCGGGGCGGGTGCCCAGTGAGAAGGGGTATCGCTACTTTGTGCAGAAACTGATGGGCGAGAGCCAACTGTCTCCGACAGAGCGGCGCACTATCAGCCATCAGTTTCACCAGGCGCGGCTGGAGCTGGATCAATGGATGCGCCTCTCGGCAGCGGTGCTGGCCCATAACGCGCAGAGCGCATCGCTGGTGACGACTCCTAAGTCGACAAAATGCCAGGTGAAACACCTGGAGCTCATTTCCATCCGCGATGAGGTGGCGCTGTTGATCCTGGTCTTGCAGGAAGGCACTGTCAAACAGCAAATCCTTACTATGGACACACCGGTATCGCAAGATGAGCTGGCCCCGATTGCGCGCCGCCTCACCCATCTCTGGTCAGGCTGTGATCAGACCGCGCTAACAGCTACCCTTGATGGCCTGATGAGCCTCGAGCGACAGATAGCAGACGTGGTGCTCGACACCATGCGCCGCTTGGATGCTCGCACCAGCAGCGATATCTATCGCGATGGACTGCTGAACGTGCTCAGCCAGCCCGAATTTGTCCACAGTGAGAGCGCGCATCAGGTAATACGTGCGTTGGAAGAACGCCAGTTCATCGAGACCATGGTCAGCGAAGTGATGCAACGAGGAGGGCTTCAAATCATCATCGGTGGCGAGGGGCGTTGGGAGGAACTGTCAGAAGTCAGTGTTGTGTTGGCTCGCTACGGAAGTGACGATGAGGCGACGGGAGCCCTGGGCGTGCTCGGGCCCATCCGTATGCGCTACGACCGGGCTGTGTCGGTGGTACGCTACGTATCACTATTAATGAGCGATCTTATCGGCGATCTTTACGGTCGTTGAGATGCCTTTTGATAATACCCGCAGGTTGGTAAAGCGTCTTAGCGGCTTAGCGGCGCGATGGCTGAATGTAGCGACGCTGTGCCGCAAAGACGCTGTTGCTAAACGGACAGGCAAGGAGGAATCGAGACTGATGAGTGAGGTGGAGTCTGGAACAACTGATTCCCTTCAACCAGAGGCGGATGCCGCCGTGTCCCGCGAAGACGAGATGAAGAGCGAAGAGCAAGCCGCTCCCCAGGTGGAGGCGGGGCAACCAGAGGACGTTGAAGTGACCCCATCAGGGGAGGAAGATCAAGTAGTGGAAGAAATAGCTGAAGCAATTCAAGAGAACGAACTGGAAGCTTTGCAAGCCGAACTGGAAAAAGCGCAGGCACAGGCGGCCGAGTATCTCGACGGCTGGCAGCGGGCACGGGCCGAATTTGCCAACTACAAGAAGAGAGTAGAAGCCGAACGAGAGACATTAAGGCAGACCAGCAACGAGGCCTTGCTGCTCAAACTATTGCCTGTTGTGGATGATTTTGAACGCGCCTTTCAAACACTGCCCGAAGATCTGGCAGACGTGCCATGGGTGGATGGCATCAAGTTGATTCTTCGCAAACTACAAGCGATCCTGGATAGCGAAAACGTAACCCGCATCGAGGCCATTGGTCAGCCATTTGACCCGCTCTTGCATCAGGCCGTAATGCAGGAAGAGACCACTGAGCATCCTGATGGGCACGTCATCGAAGAGATGCAACGGGGCTACCGGCTGGGCGAGCGTGTGCTGCGCCCCTCTATGGTGAAGGTCGCTAACAATGCCAAGGATTCGAGGGATGAGTAACCAGAAGGCTACTTGTCCCTCGCTACCCGTTATTCTGAACGAAACCACATAAGGAGTACAAACGCGATGGCTAAGATTATCGGTATTGACTTGGGGACCACGAACTCTGTTGTAGCAGTCATGGAAGGGGGGGAACCGGTGGTCATCCCCACTGCCGAGGGCTCGCGGCTTTGCCCGTCGGTCGTCGCCGTCAACCCCAAGAACGGCGAGCGTATGGTGGGACAGGTCGCGCGTCGGCAGGCTATTGTCAATCCCGAAAATACCATTTTCTCTATCAAGCGCTTTATGGGCCGCAAATACAAAGACCCCCAAGTGCAGCGCGCCGTGGAGCACATTCCTTATAAGGTGAAGGAAGCCCCTAATGGCGACGTGCAGGTCGTGATGGGCGGTAAAGAATACTCTCCGCCTGAAGTTAGCGCGATGATTCTGCAAAAACTCAAGGCGGATGCCGAAGCCTACCTGGGTGAAACGGTTACCCAAGCGGTGATCACCGTCCCGGCTTATTTCAACGATAGTCAGCGTCAGGCGACGAAAGACGCCGGCAAAATCGCCGGGCTGGACGTGCTGCGCATCATCAACGAGCCGACAGCCTCCAGCCTGGCTTATGGGCTCGACAGAAAAGTCGACGAGAGTATCGCTGTTTACGACCTGGGAGGCGGCACCTTCGACATCTCTATCCTCGACGTGGGTGATGGCGTGTTCGAGGTCAAATCTACCAACGGCGATACCTTCCTGGGTGGCGATGACTTCGACCAACGCATCATCGACTGGGTTGCTGGTGAGTTCCAGAAAGAGTACGGCATCGACCTGCGGAAGGATAAGCAAGCGCTTCAGCGCCTCAAAGAGGCAGCCGAAAAAGCCAAGATTGAGCTCTCGACCACGCTGCAAACCGAAATCAACCTGCCCTTCATCACGGCCGACGCCTCCGGCCCCAAGCACCTGACCATGACCCTTACCCGGGCCAAGCTGGAGCAGCTCACCGAAGACCTGGTCGAGCGGTCACTGGGACCATGCCGGCGGGCGATGGAAGATGCCAAATTCGGCGCCAGCCAGCTTAACGAGGTGGTGCTGGTAGGTGGCCAGACGCGTAGCCCGGCGGTGCAGGCAGCGGTGAAGAAATTGTTTGCCCGGGAACCCCACAAAGGTGTGAACCCCGACGAGGTAGTAGCCATTGGCGCCGCCATCCAGGCTGGCGTGCTGGGCGGCGAGGTAAAAGACGTGCTGCTCCTCGACGTCACACCCTTGACCCTGGGGATTGAGACACTGGGCGGCGTGGCCACCCCGCTCATCGAGCGCAACACGACCATCCCTACCAAGAAGGGCCAGATCTTCTCTACGGCGTCCGACGGGCAGACTAGCGTCGAAATCAAGGTGGTGCAGGGCGAACGGCCTATGGCTGCCGACAACAAGTTGCTGGGCAACTTCATCCTGGATGGCATCCCGCCCGCGCCGCGCGGCGTGCCCCAAATCGAAGTCACCTTCGACATTGACGCCGATGGCATTCTACACGTCAGCGCGCAGGACAAGGCGACCGGTAAAGAGCAAAATATCACTATCACCGCCTCGAGTGGTCTCAGTGACGCCGAGATTGAGCGCATGGTCCAGGAGGCCGAGCGGCATCGTGAGGAGGATCGGGGCCGTAAGGAAGAGGTAGAAGCCCGCAACCATGCCGACAGCGTGGTCTATGCCGCCGAGAAGACGTTGCGCGAGCTGAGCGACAAAGTCCCCGGCCAGGTGAAGGATGACGTGGAATCCAAAATTCAGGCGGTGCGCGATGCCCTGGCCGGCTCTGACGTATCGCGCATCAAGCGCACGACAGATGAACTGGGAACGGCCATGCAGCAGATCGGTGCCAGCATGTATGAGCAACAACCGGGTGCTGCTCCCGAATCAGGTACAGCGTCGGATCAAACCGGCGAAAGTGGGCCATCAGATGAGGATGTGGTAGAGGGAGAGTTTGAAGAGACGTAATGAGTAGCAAGCGCGACTATTATGGAGTCTTGGGCGTAAGCCGCACGGCCAGCGCCGAGGAGATCAAAAAAGCCTACCGCCGGCTGGCACGCCAGTATCATCCCGA
>JAHELX010000426.1 GCA_024643945.1 Anaerolineales bacterium | reverse complement strand
TTGATCTCTTGATGGATGAGGTCAAAGATTTCCTCGACGCGAGCCTCGATGATTTGTGATAAGAATTGACGTGAAACGCGTTGCCGTTCTCCCTCGCCGAACACAGCCACCTCAAAGTTTTCGTCAGGATTGATGGACTGGGGGCGGGCGTGACCGTATTTGATCTTGAGTTCCTCGGCCGTGGTAAAGGGAGTTCGCAGGCCGATGGCGATGTCATTCGTGACGTGCTCTCCCCCGGTGGGCAACACGACCGTGTGCCAGATGCTGCCTTCGATGAAGATAGCGATATCGGTGGTGCCGCCGCCGATGTCGGCCAGGACGACACCCATTTCGCGCTCCATATCGGTCAACACCGCCGTGCCTGAGGCCAGCGGTTCCAACACCAAAGCATCAATGCCCACGCCGGTTGCCTGGACGCATTTGACCAGGTTATGAATAGAGGGCGTGGCTCCGGTGACGATGTGCGCTTCTACCTCCAGCCGGTAGGCCTGCATGCCGAGCGGGTCGCGTACCCCGTCGTCGCCGTCCACCGTGTAGCCGCGCGGAATGACATGCAGCACCTCGCGGTTGTGAGGGATGGCAACAGCGCGGGCGGCATCCAGGGCGCGCTCGATGTCGGTTGGCTGGATGCCGCGTTCCCCTCGGTTGACAGCCACCACTCCCCGGCTGTTGATAGCCGAGACGTGGGCCCCGGCCAGCCCCACGTAGCCACTCTCAATCGCGTAGCCTGAGATGCGTTCTGCCTTTTCGATCGAGGTGGCAATGGCATCCGTCGCCTCTTGCACGTTGACGACCACGCCTTTACGGATGCCCCGTGCCGGAGCAACCCCTACGCCAACAATGCGCAGGCCGCCTTCCTCGTCAACCTCGCCGACCAGGGTACAGATTTTGGTTGTGCCGACGTCTATGCCGACGATGGTGCGCTCCACGCCTTTACCTCCACCTTCCAGTTACTTCGCCAGTGGTGGTTGCCAATATTATGGGAAGGTGCAACCACCAGTTTACCACAATCTCTTGTGTTTTGCAAGGGGTTATACCACAATATATAGTATGTCCTACCTTAAAATCTTCCTGATGCCTGCTGTCTACTTGTAGAACGGTTTCTCTACAAACTGCACGTCAATGAATTCCGGTGACACACCGCGTGCCAGCAGTTCCTGGCGCAAGGCGACCAGGATGGTCAGCTTGGCCTCCATATTCTTGCCATCTCCCAGATAGACGGGCCAGCCTTCGCGCGTGGTGAAGCTGATGCCTGTTGTATGTGAGTAATGCATCACCGGCAACTCGGGTAACAGCCGACGCAGCGCCTGAGCCGCTTCAAGAATGGACGGATCGAGCCGCTGCCCGGCCGAGACCGGCTCGGCGTCGGTATCAATGATCATAACTGCATCCGATAGGTCGCTGCGGGGAGGAACGATGACTCCCTCAGCGTCAACCCACCACTGGGCATCGCCGGTTTGCCAGATGAGTTCGGGCGTTCGCTCCTCAATGCTGATGATAACCCGTGCCGGCCAGCGTACCTTTACGTGGGCTGATCTCACGTTGGGCAACACTTCCAGCCGCGCAGCAACGGCAGCCGGGTCTACCCAGAAGACACTCATCCCTTCCAATCCGCTGGCCGCGTACACCTCCTCCGGCGTTACTGCCGCGTTGCCCTGCACCTCCGCACCGTATACAAAAAAGTTGGGCGAATCGAAGATGGCATAAATAGCCCAGCCCAAAATCGCCAGCAACAGCGCTGCCATCAGCCGGGAGCCGTATGCCTGCCATCGGCCGGCTATCGGCGCCAGCGAAAAGCGAACGTGTCGAGCGGTGCTGGGATATTGGGTGCCGAGCCGCCTTTGAGAGCGGCGATTGGGTCGCCTTCGCGCCACGCTTCACATCCTCTTTAAAGTGCAATCCACTCTGGCCCGCTGCCGCACCTGTGCCTCACCGGCAAGGTGCAGGCAGGCAGGGCGGGCTTGCCCCAAAAGTGCGTTGTACCTTCACGTCGCCCTGGACACGTCGAACGACGTGGTTGAGCGCCCCTTGTCTTCATAGCGCTCAAGGGCGAGTTGGATCAGCCGGTCGATCAACTCGGTGTAACTGATGCCGGTCGCCTCCCATAGTTTGGGATACATACTGATAGGAGTAAAACCCGGGATGGTGTTGACCTCGTTGAGCCAGAGGTCGCCGCTAACCTTATCCATCAGAAAGTCGACGCGGGCCATGCCAGCACAGTCGATGACCTTAAAAGCCGTGATGGCCAGGTGCCGTACCTGTTCGGTTTGTTCTGCCGAGATGGGGGCCGGGATGAGCAATTCCGAGGCATCGTCAATGTATTTTGCGGCGTAGCTGTAAAACTCGCGCGAGGGGATGATCTCCCCTGGCACGGAGGCGATGGGGTCGTCGTTGCCCAATACACTGACCTCGATCTCCCGCGCCTCGATGCCTTGCTCAACAATCAGCTTGCGGTCGAAGCGGGCGGCCTCGTCCATGCCGGCGATGAGTCCGTCCCGGTTGTGGACCTTGCTGATGCCGACGCTGGAGCCCAGGTTGGCCGGCTTGGTGAACATCGGATAGCGCAACATCCCTTCGCAATCGGCGATTACCCTCTTCGGGTCTGATTCCCAGGTTTTGCGCAAAACAACATGGTAAGGCAACGTCGGCAGACCGTGGGTGCGGAAGATGTCTTTGGCTATGGCCTTGTCCATACCCACCGCGCTGGCTGTGACTCCCGCCCCGACGTACGGCAGCCCTGTCAGCTCCAGGAAGCCCTGCACCGTCCCGTCTTCGCCGTAGGGGCCGTGAAGCACCGGGAAGATCACGTCCAGCTCCAGAGGCGCGTTGCGGGTGGTGAGGGCAGTGCCCCGCGCTTCCAGTGGCGCCAGTACAGTTTCAGGTACTGTTGCTTCCTGGTCAGCGACGTCCGCCAGGGCGGGGGGCATGTCGGCGGCGGCGCGTAGTTCCCGCACAGGGTCGCCGCCTGCGATCCAGCGCCCCTCTTTGGTGATGCCGATGGGTATCGCTTCGTATTTGTCTTTGTCAATCGCTTTCATAATCCCCTGGGCCGAGGTCAGGCTCACCTCATGCTCGCCCGATCGTCCGCCAAAGAGGATGCCAACTCGAATCTTGCGTTTGGTCATTAGTTTGCTCGTTCTGTTATGGGCCTGCCTGGGCAGACTGGAAAGTCTGCCCCACACTGCTTTTTAGCCACGCTCTTACTGTGGGGCAGGCTTTCCAGTCTGCCCTGGCCTGCCCCACGTTGTTACCAGGGATGCGGCAGCACCGCTAACGCCAGCAGCAGTGCCGCGCTCACAATCAGGCTCAAGAGCAGCCGCAACCAGCCTGGCCCGGCCTGCACCTGCCCCTCAGCCAAGATGGGCCAGGGCATATGCAGGTGGCTATTCGACTTCCCAATCTCCAATCTTCTCGATCTCCAGCTCCAGCTCAATGTTAAACCTCGCTTTCACTGTCTGACGTGCCAGTTCGATGAGGGCGGCGAAGTCGGCCGCTTTGGCCGTGCCCAGATTGACGAAGAAGTTGGCGTGTACCGGCGAGATTCGCGCGCCGCCGATCTGCGTCCCTTTCAGCCCGGCCGCGTCGATGAGACGGCCGGCGTAATCACCCGGCGGATTCTTGAACATGCTGCCGATGCTCGCCCCTGGTGGTTGGGTGGCCCGGCGCCGTTCGCTGTAGGCTGCCATTTGATTTTCAATCTCCGCTGGCGACTTGCGACTCAGCGCCAGCTCGGCCTGCAATACTACAAACTGTTCTCGTTTCCCTTGCGCTCCCAGCCGCTTCAGTCGGCTCGACCGATATTCATACTCAAACCAGTTCACGGAGCGCCATTCGCGCCGGCCATTGCCCTCCGGATATCCCGCTGGCATGAGCAGTTCGGCCCGAACCAGGCAATCGGCGATGGAGGAACCGTAAGCCCCGGCGTTGTTCACCACTGCCCCGCCCATCGTTCCTGGCACGCCCACTGCCCATTCCAGCCCACTCAGCCCCCGTCGGGCCAGCCGGTGTGCCAGCGAGGGCAAGATCACCCCCGATTCGACAATTGCGCGCGGCGGGTCATTCGTCGCATCTATTAGTCCCCTCTGGGCCGCTCCAGCCCGCTCCGGCGGAGCAGACCTTCGGGGGAACGTCACCTGCTGGCACCGATTTTGCACCACCAGCCCCCTCACACCCCGGTCGCTGACCAGCATATTGGCGCCGCCTCCCAGCAAAAGGACTGGGACGCTATGTTCCCGTGCCAACGTCACGCTCTCGATCAGCTCATCCAGGGCGGTCACCGTCAGCCACAAGTCGGCCGGCCCGCCTACGCGCAAGGTGGTGTGTGCCGCCAGCGATTCGTCGCGCCGCAGCCGCCGGCCGAAGCGGGCGCGCAGCGCCTTTGCCAGCGAGTCGACGTCGGGCGGTTTGGGGTCGTCCACGCTATTGATTACCATCTCTCCCACCCGATAACCGTCACCCGCGCCCAGGGTGAGGAGCACATCACCCGGACGCAATCGGTCCACCAGGAAGTTAGCCGCATCCTCCAGCGGGCCAATGTAATAGGCGTCGGGATGTTCCATGCGGGCCACTATGTCACGGCTGTTGACCGACCCGTCGTCTACCTCGCGCGCCGGGAAAATATCTACGACGACGACGTGGTCGGCGTCGGCAAAGGCTGCGGCGAAGTCATCCAGCAAGGCGCGGGTGCGTGAATAGGTGTGCGGCTGGAAGACTGCCCAGATAGCACGCTCAGGATAACGCGTTCGCGCCGCCGCCAGCGTAGCCCGAATTTCGGTCGGGTGATGGGCATAGTCGTCCACTACCACGATCCCGCCTGCCTCGTCTTTGATCTCGAAGCGCCGGCTTACGCCGCTGAAATTGGCCAGAGTGTCTGCCGCCTGGGCGAAGGGCACGCCTAACCAGTCGGCGACGACCAGTGCCGCCAGCGCGTTTTTCACGTTATGCGTTCCCGGCACCCCCAGCGATACCCCTCCCAACCGCTCCTCCGCCTGCTTCGAAGCATGTGCCAGGTGTACGGTGAAATCGTAGCCGCCGCGCATGTTTAGCTGCAGCTCGACACCACGCCAATCATTGCCCGCGTTCAGCCCGTAAGTGATCAACCTTCCAGCCTTCCAACCTTCCAACCTTCCGTCCTTCCCTAATAGCTCCTGCACACCCGGTTCGTCGCCGCAAGCGACCACCAGCCCCTCTGGCGGCACCAGGGCCACGAACTGTCGAAAGGCCTCCATCATGGACGCCGGCGTGGGGTAGCAGTCGGGGTGATCCCACTCCACCACAGTGACGACGGCGATCTCCGGCCGCAGCCCCAAGAATGTGTGATCGTACTCGTCGGCCTCTATGACGAACACGTCCCCTGTCCCGGCGGCGGCGTTGGTCCCCAACTGCGGGATGTCGCCGCCGACGATGAAGGTCGGATCCAGGCCAGCCTCGCGTAAAATGAGGGCGATCATGGCGGTCGTCGTCGTCTTGCCGTGGGTACCGGCGACGGCTACGCCTCGTTTGCCCCCCATCATCCGCCCCAGCCAATCGGCCCGCTTGAGGACGGGGATGTCCCGCCGGTGCGCTTCTTCCACCTCCGGGTTGCCTTCCGGCACGGCCGACGAGACGACGACCAGGTCGGCATCGCCCAGGTTAGTGGCGGCGTGTCCCACGTAGACCATAGCCCCCAGCCGCGCCAGCC
>JAHELX010000028.1 GCA_024643945.1 Anaerolineales bacterium | reverse complement strand
CGCGACGATCTCGTCGCCCACTTCGACCGTCCTGGCCCGGCCGCCCAGGTCGGGGGTCAACAAGCGCCCCTGGCCGGTGACGGCCCGGATAGCTTGCATAATCAGGTCAGCCGCCCTGGCCTCGCCCAGGAAGTCGAGCATCAGCGCCCCGCTCCAGATCATAGCCAGGGGATTGGCGATGCCCTGGCCCACGATGTCGGGTGCGGAGCCGTGGATCGGCTCGAACATGGAGGGATACGTTCGCTCCGGGTTCAGATTGCCGCTGGGGGCCACACCCAGGCTGCCGCAGATAGCGCCGCCCAGGTCGGTCAGAATGTCAGCGAACAGATTTGAAGCCACTACCACATCCAACGACTCGGGCCGCAGCACGAAGCGGGCCGCCATAGCGTCCACCAGCACCCGTTCCGTCGTCACATCCGGGTACTCGGCGCAAAGGCTTTCGAAAATCTCATCCCACAAGGTGAGGGTATGTCGCTGGGCGTTGGACTTGGTGACGCTGGCCAGTTTCTTACGCGAGCGGCTCCGGGCCAGCTCAAAGGCGAAGCGCATAACCCGCTCCACGCCCACCCGGCTGAAGACCGCCGTCTCGACGGCGACCTCGATGGGCAGGCCACGGTGGGCGCGTCCGCCAGCGCCCACGTACTCGCCCTCGGTGTTCTCGCGCACCACGACGAAGTCGATGTCACCCGCCTCTTTGTCGCGCAGCGGGCCCAGCACCCCCGGCAGCAGCAGGCTGGGGCGAATATTGGCATACTGGTCGAAGCCCTGGCAAATGGGCAGCCGCAGACCGTGGAGTGAGACGTGATCGGGCACACTGGGAAAGCCGACCGCGCCGAAGTAGATGGCGTCAAACGACTCGAGGATCTTGAGAGCATCGTCAGCCATCATCTGGCCATGGGCCAGATAATACTCGCACCCCCAGGGGAACGTTTTATAGTGGAGGCTGAATTCACCGCTGATTTCCGCTGCCTCGTTCAGCGCCTTCAGACCCTCCGGGCACACCTCTTGACCGATTCCGTCGCCAGGAATAACTGCAATGTAGTAATCGCGCATGGTTCATCCTCTCAGTTGAGTTGCTTAGAATATTGATCTCCCTGACTGAAGGGCCTCCAGGATTTCATCCAGTTTGTGTCCAATTATGACCAGGCCCCAATCATGTCTGCTGGCCGGTTGGACGAACGAGAACGTCGTGAAGTTGGACATGCGGCGGACAGGACAGCACGTAGCGGATTATCGAGGCGATGTCTTCAGGTTGAAGGACCTTAAATCGGCCGTAAATTCTTTGTGCGGCCTCCTCGCTTTTGTGGAAATGGGCGGCGAACTCCGTCTCCACGAGCCCGGGGCTGATGGCTGTCACCCGGATACCGCTGTCCAGCTCCCTGAGTTCCCTGCGCAATGCCTCAGTAAGCGCGCGAACTGCGTTCTTAGTAGCGACATACATTCCGTTTCCGCTACCAGCGGGGTTTTGGCGGTGAGCTCCTAACGAGGAGATGTGAACCACATGGCCGTCATCACCGCGTTCTCGCATATCTTTGATAGCCTCACGCGTACAGATGCTCAACGCAAGCACATTGACTTCCAACATTTCCCGCCAATAGTCGGTTTCCCCGCCCACTAGAGATACTTTATACCCGACAGCGGCATTGTTGATGAGCACATCTACACCGCCCCACCGGTTACGGATGGTGTTAAAAAGCTCCCCAATCTGCGCCTCATCCCGGAGGTCTGTCGGAACCGACAGAATCGCGGCGCCTTCTGCCTCAAGTTCTCGCTGCAACTCTTGAAGCCGTTCCCCCCTGCGCGCACATATCGCCACTCGCATCTTGCTTCGAGCCAGTTCTCTCGCAACAGCGCGCCCAATTCCACTCGATGCTCCGGTAACCAGAGCAACACAGTCCCGCCAGCGTGCCATATCATCCATAAAGACCTCCCGAAATCGCTCTGCCCAGGTGCCCAATTTTCAATCTGCCAATCTTGTGGGAGCTATACGCTTTTGGGCGGATTGATGTTGCAGGTACAAAGTAATGGCCAAAATAACCGTCCCAACACCAATGCCCTGCCAGATCGAGGTCAGCCGTTCCCCCAGCAGAACCCAACTTGCCCCCACCGCAATCACCAACCGCCAACTGAGAAGAGTTGAGAATAGCGCCGCGTTGATACGGGAGATTGACAACACTTGGATCAGGCCTCCACCTATTACCACTACCAAGATGAATAGTCCGTAGATAATCCACATTGAAAGCGTAAGCGTTGTGAATGGTTGCCATCTTTCACCCACCAATGCAGACAGCACACTGTAAGTGGCCGCAATCGTGATCGTTTGCTGAAAAAACAAACTAGCCGGGCTTAGCTTTCTTTTCGTTAAATACCTTGTATACACCACCCCAAGAGCCATCGCCATTGAGGAGGCCAAGGCGAAAGCTATGCCGATCAGATCTGCATTGCCATTTGGTAACTGAATGTTAAACGGGTCTACTGTAATTACCAGAAATGAGCCAAAGCTTATCGCCGTCAAAGCCGTGAGCGTGCGGGAAGGTATCCCCTCTCGAAGCAGTATCTGGGCCACTATTGGGGTGAGGAATGGAACTGTCAGATCGATCAACTGGACGTAAGTCGCCAGCGTAAATTGGAGCGCCAGCAGCTTGGAGATGGAGCGTGCCGTCATGATCACTGCCAACAGCCATACCTCGGCACACCAAAAGCTCCTCCAGCTCAAGGCATGACGTGCAAGAAAAAAGATGACAGGAACAGCTATGCCGAAAGCGACAGCCAGTAACCCAAAGGACGGTAAATAGCGGAGTAAGTATTTGACCAAAACCACGTATAGGCCAAAACCGGTGTGTGCGGTAAGTGCCAACCCAATGCTTTTCACACTGGACTCATAGCTGTCGGTCACGCTCATGCTGTTAGTCACTTATCTCTTCAATTTCCCCTCTCGATATGGTAGAGCAGCACTACCTGAAAGTAGCGTTGAGCGCATGGGTAGGCTCAATGGGTGAATTTGCGTTCGAAAAGTCCGGTAACGGTGAAGTCAGGTCCGTTGACGTATTCCATCAATTGCGCCTCTTCTTCATGGACACGCGCAGCCGCTTCGGCTACCTTGTCTGCTATCGAAAGGGGAATGATAGTCACGCCGTTGATGTCTCCGTGGAGCAGGTCGCCAGGTTCAATGCGCACACCATTAATTACAACCGGAACGTTGACCTCAATTAAGCGAGGATTACCGTGAGAAGGCACCAAACCCGCAGCAAAATAGTGGAGACCCAGGCGTTTGACCTCCGAAATATCCCGCAATCCCCCATCGCTTACGACCCCAACGACGCCGAGCCGCTTGGCAATTGTTCCCATAACCTCGCCGAAGTGGGCAGACTTTCGTGGTTCCGGCCCAACATCTTTGAGCACCAAGACGCCCGGTTTGGGAGACACCTCCATCGCTTTTAACCAGGCGAGCCACGCATCACTACTGCGGGATATGTCAGGCGTCGTCGAATCGACAGTAACCGTGATAGCATAGCCGAGCATCGTGCCCAGCTCGGGTAACAGGCAGCGAATGTCCATTCCCATAAAGCCTTCAACTCTGCCACGTACCTGGAATGTTTCTATTGCGTTGCAGATAGTAGGAGTGTCTATTGCCTTCAAAGCTTTCAGTTGCTCAGTACTCAGTTGTCTCGTCATATGATAACTCCTTTGGAAAGTGTGACAGGATTATGTGGACTGCCAGCTAACGGTGCCGCTTAATGAGCGGCTATTACTCAGCCAAGTAGATCTCAGAGCATTCCCTCCAAACTCCACGGACTGAACTCAGCTTCACCCACCCCCTGAGCCTCACTTTTGGACGGTTGGCCTGAAGCCACTGCAATGACCAAATCGAGCAACTCGGCCGCGACCGATTCCAGGCCCACCCCTTCCAGCACTTGGCCTGCGTTCAGGTCCATGTCATCTATCATACGCTCGTATGCGGTCGAGTTGCTGCTGATCTTGATACAGGGCGCTGGCTTGAAACCAAAGACCGAGCCTCGCCCGGTGGTGAAGAGTACCAGATTACACCCGCCAGCAACTTGTCCAGTCACCGAGACCGGATCGTAGCCTGGTGAATTCATAAATGTGAAGCCTCGAGCGATCACCGGCTCGGCGTAATCGTAGACGCCTGTAAGAGGAGTGCTGCCAGCCTTGGCCACTGCGCCCAGCGATTTCTCATAGATTGTCGTCAATCCCCCGGCTTCGTTGCCCACACTACGGTTGTTGTCTATTTCGATGCCCAGCCTTCGAGCGTACTGCTCCCACCGGCGCACCTGTGCCAGCAGTTTCTGGCCGACTTTCGGGCTGATGGCACGACGAGTCAGTAGATGTTCAGCACCATAGATCTCAGGTGTCTCAGCCAATACGACCGTGCCACCCTGTTGCACCACCTGGTCGGCAACCAACCCAACCGCCGGATTGGCTGTCACACCAGACCAGCCGTCGCTGCCGCCGCACTGCAGCGCCAACTTCAGCTCGGAGATGGGTTGGGGCGTGCGTTGGGCGGTATTGACCACAGGCAGTAGTTTTTTGATGGTGACAATGCCAGCCTCTACCGTTTTACGGATACCGCCGAGATCCTGGATCACCAGGTACGGAGGACAATGCGATGGAATCGCACTGCCATGGCACAGGCCATGGTTTTCCACCAAATCGGCCGCCTGGTTGGTTTCGCAGCCCAGACCCACGATGAGGTAGGCACCGACGTTGGGATGGCGGGCCATTCCAGCCAGGGTACGTTGGAGCAACACGTAATCCGGGCCGCCGATCTGAAGGGAGCAGTGTGACAAAGGGGTCAACGCGATCACGCCGTCCACGTTGGGAAAGGCTGCCAGCCGCTCTGGCGTGAAGTAGTGAGCGATCTTGCGACTGGTGTGGGCCGAGCAGTTGATGGTGGAAATGATGGCGATGTAGTTGCGTATACCCACCCGTCCGTCTGCTCGCCTGTACCCCAGAAAGGTACGGCGGGCACTCTCGGGTACGAAGTACACCGGTTGCACATCCACGCCGAAGGCGTATTCCTGGGCAAAATTCTGTATACCCAGGTTATGAGTGTGTACGTGCTCACCGGGCATAATGGCCCGGCTGGCAAAGCCAATAACCTGGCCGTAGCGAAGCACTGGCTCATTGGCGACGATCTCCCGCAGAGCCATTTTGTGGCCAGCAGGGATAAACTGGCGCACAGGCACCAGGATGTGGGGGGGTGCCACGGTATCCAGAGCCAGAGTGGTACCCACTTTCAGGTTGATTTTGGCGATGGCTACATTGTCCTGGGAACGGAGACGCACAGCCACCTCCCTGAGTGGGACGACGCCAGATGGGTCGGGTGCACCGAAATCAGTGTTTCCAGTATCCATTCGTACCTCTTCCCTTGATCAGACCCTCTTCCATCCGGCTCGCACTCACTCGGTTAGCTCCAACAAGTGTCACCTAGCCACCGGGAGCCGGGGACATCGGCCACGAGCAATCACCACGGCCACCCCATCAAAATTCATTCCAACATCGATCGCGGCTCGAATGTCCTCGCCACGGTCGATGTCAACCACACACACCGTCCCTGCGCCAGCTTCGCGGGCCAATGCAGCCAGGTCCACTGCGCGTCGGGGGCTTCCCCGGGCGTCCACGCGGCTGGCCGCGTGGGGCTGCCCGCCCGAGAGGGCAGCCGTGTCGTTATCGAGGATCAGCACCAGCATCGCCGCGCCGACCCGCGACGCGTCCACCAACCCGTTGAAGCCAGAGTGCAAGAAGCCCGAGTCACCACACACAGCGACGACCCGTTTTCCCAAGCTGCCCTTCGCCCCCTCGACAGGCTCGGGATGGCCCAGGTTCAAGGCGATCCCGGCTGCTATCCCAATACTCGAGCCCATGCTTATCTTGACATCCAGTAGGTTATATGGCGGCTGCTGGGCGCGGACCAGGCAGCCCAAATCGCCGACGACAATTCCCTCATCGCGCCCTCCCAACTGAGTGATGATTCCAGTGAGTGCGTCGAAGGTGGGGATGTAGGGGCAGTCATCGCAGAGAGGCTCGGTGCTGGGCCTGGGCCGGCTACTCTCCCCTTCTGTGGGCAGGGACATGTGGGGTAAGAAGCGATTCAGCGCAGTTGCGATGTGGGGGGAAAACAACTCACCAGCACAAGGGACGTGGCCGGTGTCACGGCCGTAGATGGGCAGGGCCAGTCCGGCCCCTTGTGCAGCCGCCTTGACAGCCCTTTCGACCAAGGGGGCAGTTTCCTCAAGGATCAGGACTGCCTCCACCGTTTGGAGGAAAGCCGTCACCCGGTTAACGGGCAACGGGTAGAAGGTCCCCAGCCGTAAGATACGTAGGCCAGGTGGAACCGTGGCACCCAGCAAGTCCAAGAGCTTCTGGTAAACGAAGCCTGCCGCAATCACTCCTTGACGTCCGTCTCCTTCCACTCCGTTAAACGGAGAGTCCTCAAAACGGGCGCGGACCACGTCCAGCCATTGATGCAGGCGGCGGTGGTAGGCTACGACATTGACAGGTAGAACTACCCAGCGCATAGACTCACGCTGAAAGGTAGGAGGTGTGAGATTCCGGAAGTCTTCGCCAGAATCGGGGATTTCCGAAGCTTGGATTTCCTCTTCGGCAAGGACAAGGGCACGGATAACGCGCACGATGACCGGCAGGCCCATTTCCTCCGAGAGTTGGAACGCCTGGGACATCGCCGTTTGCGCCTCAGAGACGGAGGTGGGCTCGAGCACAGGAAGTTGGGCCGCCAGACCCAGCGCCCGGCTATCTTGCTCGTTTTGCGAGCCCCAACTGCCGGGATCGTCACCGAGGAGGATGACAAATCCGGCATTGCAGCCAGAGAGATTGAGAGTCATCAGCGGGTCGAGCGCGATGTTAAGCCCCACGCTTTTCACACACAGGAGCGAGCGCGCCCCGGCCAAAGAACCCCCAAAGGCCACCTCAATGGCGACTTTTTCATTGCTGGTCCACTCGACTTGCACTTCCTCAGGTGAGGTTAGTTGGAGGATACCGTTGACGACAGCCGTGACCGGCGAGCCTGGGTAACTAACCACTAGCGAAACGCCGGCATCGATAGCGCCACGGGCCAGGCCATAGGCTCCGGAGAGGCTGCTGTTCAAGCTTTGTATCGTCCTCTTGGTCCTACTAGATCGTACATCCATTGCCGAAGTACTCCAACGTGCCAAACTGTCGCCAGTCAGCGAAGATGACCAGTAAATTAAGCCCGCTCACCCGATGGCTTGGTATGTGTCCCAGCCAACCCCTCAGACGAAACCCAGCGACACTGTGTTCTGATTTCACCAGCACGCACAGATCACTGGGTCTCGGGTGTCAGCCACAGAACCACGGTCGCATTAAATGTGGCTAGCTAACGGTTATCCCCGCCTGCTGCATCAACTGGCGCAACTTGAGTCGCTCTTGCTCGCTAGGCCTTTGCAGCGGCAAGCGTTCGTAGCTTCCCATCGGTCGCCCTGCGATTCGCGCCATCTCCTTGGCGGAGGCTGTCAACCAGTACATACCCTTTGCAATAGTGAACTTATACAACTCAAACGCTCTGATCCAGACCTGGTGACACCGCTCAAAGTCACCACTCAAAGCCGCATTATGCATCTCGAGCGCAAAGGCTGGATCAACATTGCCAAAGATCGAGTTAAAGCCAACCACACCCAATTGGTAGTCCAACGGCATCATCCATCTGTAGGTGTTTGTGTTGATGGTGAAACGATCCCCTAGCTTATGCACAATCTCTCGCAGTAGGAACATATTTGAGGTGGTTTCTTTGAGCGCAACAATTCCGTCTATCTCTGCTAAACGGGTAAGTAGATCCACCGACAGGTCTTTCCCTGTCACCCTTAGGTTATTGTAAATCACTATGCCGATGTCTATGGCATCCGCGATGGCCTTGAAATGTTCGTATACCACGTCATCCGAAGGATCGGGATAGTAGTAAGGAGCAAGAATCATCACCGCATCGGCACCAGCTCTTTCAGCGTATTGGGCCAGTTTGATGACAGGTTCGGTAGCCGACCGCAGACACCCAACAACGATCGGCACCCGCCCAGCTGCTTCATCTATCACGATATCTATCAGTTGCTTGTACTCCTCGTCGGATAGAGAGAATCCCTCGCCGTTCGATCCACCGATAACCTGGACCCCCCGGCCTGTGACGATGCCGCCCTCGATCATGAAGCGAGTGTTGTCGCGCAGCGCTTCCTCGTCAATCTCCGTGGCTGATTTGAACGGCGTAAGCTGAATGTTGACCACCCCAGCCAGCAGCGGCTTGACCTCTTGTCGTGTTAGCCCTTTTCTTGACATAGTGTTACCTCCCTTTGATTAATTTACTTTGGTACATCCAACACTGGGTACTAACCCCCTGCTCACTAAGCGCTGGATCCTTGTGGGGATAGTCCCAAGTCTACCTTTACGAAACCGCGTGGCATGCCACCCAGTGATCCGCCCCAACCTGGCGCCATTCTGGAGTGACCTCAGCACACAGTTCGAGAGCCAGAGAGCACCGCGGGTGGAAACGGCATCCGCTCGGCGGATTGATTGCGCTGGGAACATCGCCGGCTAACACGATACGTCGGCGTTCCCTCTCTTGCCTTGGATTGGGTACTGGCACTGCCGAAAGCAGCGCCTGGGCGTAAGGATGTAAAGGATTTTCGAACAATTCATCCTTGGATGCCATTTCCGCCAACCGCCCCAAGTACATCACAGCTACCCGGTCGCTAATGTGCCGCACAACCGCCAAGTCGTGTGCTATGAACAGGTAGGTGAGACCATATCTTTCTTGTAGATCTTCCAGGAGATTGATAATCTGCGCCTGGATTGATACATCCAGAGCTGAGATAGGTTCATCACACACGATGAACTCCGGCCCACACGCCAAAGCTCTTGCGATGCATATGCGCTGTCTCTGGCCCCCAGAGAATTCATGGGGGTATCGACGCGCATAATTCGGGTTCAGGCCCACATCATGCAGTAGTTCTGCGACTCTCTTTTGGATCTTTTCTTTGGAAACGAGATCGTGCACACGCATCGGCTCGGCAATTGCCGCACCGACCGTCATGCGTGGGCTCAGCGTCGAATATGGATCCTGGAAAATGATTTGCATCTTTTGGCGGATCGGCCGCAGCTGCTTTTCTTTTAGCTGGGTCAGGTCTATGTCTCGATAGAAAACTGTGCCGGCGGTAGGCCGATGGAGCTGCAAGATAGTAAGGCCGGCGGTTGACTTGCCGCACCCTGATTCACCTACCAAGCCCAGGGTTTCCCCCTTACGGATATGAAAAGAAACCTTGTCTAATGCGTGCACCGTGGCCGCGTGCTCCCCGAAAGCGCCTAACCGGACAGGAAAGTGTTTTGTGAGGTGCTCCACCCGAACGAGAACAGACCCCTTTGATGTGCTCATACTTGACTTCCCCTGCGAATGTCAACCCAACACGCGATACGATGTCGCAGGTCATCTACGCCAGGTGCAGTCTCTAATGGAGGATTCTGGGTTCGGCATTTATCTACAGCATAATCGCAGCGAGGGAGAAAGGGGCAGCACTGTGGACGCGCGGGCAGATCCGGTGGTGATCCGCCAATGGAGGCCAGGCGGCGTTCCTTTGTTTCACTTACGCTTGGCAGAGCGCTCAGTAGTCCCACAGTATATGGGTGGCGGGGGTCATCATATAGATCGTCCACGGAAGCCTCCTCCACCACGAAGCCGGCATACATCACCATCACTCGGTCAGCTAGTCCTGCAATGACACCCAAATCGTGCGTGATCCAAATAATTGCGGTCCCTAATTCAGCCCGCAGCTTCTTTACCAGTTCCACAATTTGGGCCTGGATGGTCACGTCCAGAGCTGTGGTCGGCTCGTCTGCAATCAACAGCTTGGGCTGGCAAGCCAACGCCATAGCAATCATGACCCGCTGACGCATTCCCCCCGACAATTGGTGAGGATATTCACGCAAACGGGACCAGCCATCGGAAATGCCCACCCTTTCCAAAAGTTCGCCGCTCCGCTGCAAAGATTGGACCATGGTCATCCCTTTGTGATATATCAACGGCTCGGACATTTGTACGCCGATGTTTACAACAGGGTTAAGCGACGTCATAGGGTCTTGAAAGATCATACCAATCTTTGCTCCACGCACCGCGCGCATTTGTTGCTTGTTCATCTGTAGCAGATCTTGACCCCCGAACAATGCCTGTCCGTTTTCGATACGCGCTGCCGGCGGCAAAAGCTGCAAAAGGCTGAGCATGGTTACACTCTTGCCACAGCCACTTTCGCCAACCACCCCAAGCGTTTCACCTTTCTGCACCTGGAATGAAACACCATTAACCGCATGTACGTAACCTTTACGAACTTTAAAACGGGTTTCCAGGTTTCTGACATCCAACAAAACCGCCATACTCCTCTGCACCTCTCATCAGGGCTACCCGAATAGACAGAAGTTCTTTCGGCAAAGGAAAACTAGCCTTCGGCCTGCGCTCGACACGAACCAACCGGCCAAACGGAGAGTAGATTGCCTGGAGCGGGCGCGCCTTTTACTTCCACTGGCGCGGATTCAACGCATCGTTGAGACCATCTCCCAGGAAGCTGAAGGCAACTGTCACAATGCCCAATACTGCCGCCGGAGCTGCCAGCAGGTAGGGATAATTGCGCCACACACGCAAACCGTCGCTGATCATATTTCCCCAACTGGGTAAGGGAGGGCGCACGCCGACGCCCAAGAAGCTGAAAGCAGACTCCAATACCATGGCTTGTCCCAAGCCCGCACTCAGCGCCACAATGACGGGTCCCAACGCGTTGGGAATTACATAGCGTACCAAGATGTTACGTGTCGGCACGCCGAGCGCTCGAGCGGCTAGGACGTAATTCTTATTCCTGATGGTTAAAATTTGTCCCCGGATGAGCCGTGCATAGGAAGGCCATTGAATCAATGCCAATGCGCCGAACACCAGTGCAAAATCTACCCAGATCGTCTGCCGGAAGAATGTATTTTTCGTCGCCAGGTACATATTATCCATCCAACGCGAGATGGGAATTTTCAAAGAGACATTGATCACAACAGCCAGTAGCAAGCCGGGGATGGACATTGTCATATCTGCTAACCATATAATGAATGAATCGGCTTTCCCACCAGTATAGCCGGCCAGGGATCCCAGCGTAATCCCAATGATCAGGCTCACAGTGGTGACAGAAAAGGCAACTATCGTGGCGGTTCGTGCTCCGTAAATGACCCGGCTGAGCACATCACGCCCCAGGTCGTCAGTGCCCAGCCAGTGTACCGCTGACGGCGGCTGGTTGCGGACACTCAGATCCTGGGAAAGAAAGTCGTAGGGCGTGATGTACGGACCAGCTATCGCGGTGAACAACAACATCAAGACGATAATCATGCCCACGATGGCCAGCTTGTTGGCTACCAAACGATCGAACGCGTCGCGCCATAAGCTGTAATGTCTACTATCCGCTAACCCGTCAGCACTCAACACGGTTGGTGTATCATAGGAGATCAATTCCTTTTCCGTCATCCTTCACTCCCTACCTGAGCTTGGGTAGCCCGGGGATCTAGCACGGGATAAATGATATCAACAAACAGATTTGAAAGCATTACCAGGAAAGCCCCGATGAGTGTAATGGCCAGGATGACCGGATAATCCACATCGATCGTGCTCCTGACGGTCAATCGGCCCAGACCGGGCAGGCCGAACACCGTTTCAACCAGCATTGCACCATTGATCATCGTGATCATAATGAGGCCCAACTGTGTCACAACAGGTGTCAGAACCGGACGCAATATGTGCCGAAAGACGACCACATATTCGGGAATGCCTTTGGCGCGCGCAGTGCGTATATAGTCCTCAGACAACACTTCCAGCACAGCAGATCGGGCTTGCCGAATAACAAGCGCCATCGGATTGAGAGCCAAAACCAGCATCGGCACAATGGCTTTAGTACTGAAAAGTCCATCCCAGCCATATGGCACGTCCATTATTTTCACTCCCATCACCAGAAAGACCATCAACAAAGGACCGGCGACGTAAGGCGGAATGGCCCAAATGAATAGGGTGGTCGCAACAATGACGTTGTCCACCCATGTGTTTTGGCGAAGCGCCGCCAGTACTCCCAGGGGAATTCCGACCACCGCCATAAGAAACGTAGCGGCAACACCTATCTGCAACGATATGGGCGCGGCAGCAGCAACCATGTCAAGGACGGAACGCTTGTGAACTATTGAATTGCCCAGATTGCCGTGCAGCAAGTTCCCCAAATAGCGGCTAAATTGCACCAGAAATGGGTCATCCAGACCCACTTCTTCCCGGATAGCATCGATACGTTCTTGGTTGTAGACAACATCTCCTGGGGCTCTCAGAAACATAAGCCTGATCGGATCTCCAGCACCAAAGAAGGCCAGCGCATACACCAACAGAAGGATCAAAGTGGCAGATGGAAACCAGCGTAAAACACGCCCAAGGACATATCGAGCCATTCCCAACTCCTTAAGATCAAGCAGATAAGCGCTATTAGATCAACCAATAAGAAAGGCACAGATTGATGGGCGCAGGGCAGCAGAATATTCTGCCACCCTGCGCGCGTGTTGCAGGGCCCCGTTTACTTTTCGATATAGACGGTCCAGGGCGCGGCGACCTGCCAGTCGGGATTCTTGTCGAAGTTCTTTACCCAAGGCATTGCCCATTTCGAGTTTGTGACGTAGTGGTAAGGGATGAACATCCAGTCCTCTCGGAACAGCCGCTGCGCTTGTTGTGCTAAACCGATGCGGTCAGGATCGTCCGTGCCCTTTATGGCTGCGTCTTCAAGCAACTTGTCAACTTCGGCATTGGCATAGCCACCCATTTTTCTCTGGGCATTGCCGGACGAAGAGTGGATCGATCCCATCAGATACGAGACAGCATCGGGAACTCTGGTGCCCACGTCGTCACGGAAGATTTGGATGCTCTCCTGGTCTGGCCCGCTGTATTGGTCAATTTCAGCGTTCATCTCCACCTGCTCAATTCCCAGAACCTGCCGCCATTGCTCAGCAACATACTGAGCGGATGCTTCGTGGGCAGGGTTGCTGATGCCAACAAACATCAGCTTGGGCAGATTCTCGGCGCCACCATACGAGGAAGCGGCCAGAGCGGCTTTAGCACCTTCGGGATCGTATGAGAACGCCGGATAATCAGGATCAACGCCGGGGACGGCATTCAAAATCTGGGTGGCCGGTTCATTGGGACCCTTCGGGAATGCTGCCTTATAGAGTTCCTCACTGTTAACGGCCATGATCAACGCTTTGCGGACATTGATGTCCTCCATTGGCGCGTGACTTCCCCAGATCCAGAAGTGATGGCCTTTGGGGAGCATGGGGCCGCTGGCGAAGTCTGCACCCAAGTCATCAACCATAGTGGGGGTGAGCAATTCAGAGTGGGCGTCTGCCTCACCATTCTGGAACATTGTGGTTGCCGTCTGAGAATCTTCGACTGAGGTGATGGTGACCTTGTCCAATTTCGGTGAGAGGCCAAAGAAATTCGGGTTGCGTACGAACACCAGTTGCCCCTTGTCTAGATCCATCGACTCAGGCATAAAAGGCCCACTGCACACAACGCCGTTTTTGGGATGCCACCATTCTAAGACTTCTTCTCCATCAGGTCCCCTGGTCTGCGATATCTTAGTCGGGCAGATTAAGTGTGAGGCCACCTTCTGATCGAAGATTGGGTCGGGGGCGCTAAGAGTTACTTCCACGGTTTGTGGATCCTTGGCCACGATGCCGGGCATTTCTTGAGCATTCCCATTGGCAACATCCTCGAATCCCACCACTCCGGACATCGATAGGTCGATGCGCTGATGCATGGTGGCCGGGTGCGCCATCAAATCCCACGTGCCCTTCACGTCCTCGGCCGTAATGGGGCTGCCATCTGAGAAAACCGCTTGGGGGTCTATCTTGAAGGTCCAGACGGTGAAGTCTTCATTGGACGACCACTCGTTGAAGACGTAAGGTTGCATCTTCCCATTCTTGTCGAAGTACATGGGGCTTGCCCACCACAAGGAGAGCCACCGAACACTGTTCCCTCCCCCTCGCATGTTTGACCAATCCATGTCAAAGACTGGGTGGAGTATCCGCAACACTTGTTCCTCTTTTGGTGCCTCAGCGACAGTGGGCACCGGGGTTGCCGTCGGAGCAGCGGGGGCCTTAGTAGGGGCTTCAGCAGGGGCTTCGGGCGTTGGCTGGGGGGCACATTGTGCGGCAATCAACCCTACTCCAGTCACCGCCGAGATGCGCAAGAATTCGCGTCGAGTATAAAACTTTCTCTTAGCAGACATTTTGACCTCCTCCTTTGGATTGGGCTAACATAATTGTTTGCCAGAGTTTAGACATTTGTCACTGGAGTTTGATACAGGCAACTCACCTCCTCTCTCGACAGGAGCTTTCTAGGAAAGTGCCGGAGCGCATTTTCACAGGTGAATAGTAACCTGGATCATTCGGGGTAAAGGCATTGATCTCCGCTCATCCCATTTTTCGATTCACGGCGATCACAATGCACGCTCAAAGATCTTCTGTATATCTCCGGCTCCAACAGGACGGGGGTTATTCCTTAGCAGCCGTGTCACCTTGAGTGCCCCATCTACCAGGCCCCCGATCTGGTCGGCTGAAATGCCTACGTCACTCAAATGTTGTGGGATGCCGATATCTTGAGACAACTGTCGGCAAGCTCTTGCACTCTCAGCAGCTGCGTCACGCAGTGACAAATGGCCAGTAGGTTGCCCCATCAATTCTGCCACTTTAGCAAACTTTTCCAAATCGCCAAGCAGGTTAAATTCCATCACATACGGTAGCAGTAGAGAGTTGGCAATGCCATGCGTGACCCTATTCAACCCCTGCAGCGGATAAGCCAGCGCGTGGACAGCATTGGTGCCGGAATTTGCCAGGGATATCGCCGCACAAAGACTACCCAATGCCATGCCTTCACGCGCCGCCAGATTCTGGCCATCAATCACTGCTCTGCGCAGATTAGCTGCGATCAGACGTATTGCCTCCAATGCGAAAGGTTCTGATAGCGGCGTGGCATTTATTCCAGTATAAGACTCGACAGCGTGACAAAGGGCGTCCATTCCGGTAGCTGCTGTAATCGAGGGGGGGACTGAAAGTGTAAGAACTGGATCGACCATTGCCACAGGGGTGACAATCAAGGGGCTGACGATTGCTTCTTTCGCTCTTCGAGAAGGGACGTAAAACAGTGCATTTGGTGTCACTTCTGCCCCTGTTCCAGCAGTGGTCGGCAGAAGGATGTTGGGAACACCGCCCTGTTTGACCAGGCCGGTACCAAGATAGTCTTCAACGGTGCCTTCGTTCTTGAGTAGCATAGCTACAGCTTTGGTTGTGTCCAGGACACTGCCCCCACCAAGCCCGACAATGACATCAGATTCCACATGGCGTGCATACTCCAGGCAAGGGGCCACACTATCGGTTGAAGGCTCAGTTTCAACGTTCACATAAGAAGCCGAACTAATGCCTACCTTGTTTAGCCAGCCCTCGACCTGATCAACCAATCCCGCTTTCTGAAGACCTTGGTCGCTGATGACCAAAGCGCGCTTAGCTCCTAATCTATGCGCCTGGTCCCCGATGGTTTCCGCACACCCACTCCCAAAGATTAATTCCGAGGGAATTCTCAGTGTTGCTAGGTTTTTCATCGTTACCATCCTCCCACTGGCTGATTAGGCGAATTGAAAAGTTAAAGGAAACACGATCATACATGGGATCTTCAGTTCGCCATCTTAATTTCAACGCCGCGAGCGGCTATCTCCTGTAGCTCTTTCTCAGGTGCGGATTTATCGGTTATCAGACGGTGGACCGACTCCATTGGCGCCACACGTCCTAAAGTGACCACGCCGATCTTAGACCCATCAACGACTACAGTGACTTCATGTGAAATCTCCATTGCCTTGCGCTTCAATGGAACTCGATCGAGGATTCGGTTGGTAACGCCATATTTCGCAGAAACCCCCCCAGCGCTGATAAAGGCTCTATCACAACGGATGTCGTATATCTGTAAAGCTTCCAGGGCCATTGGTCCGGTGAAGCTCTGCGACTCTACGTGTAATTCTCCCCCGATCACAATCGTTGAGATGTGTTGGCTACCAGAAAGAGCACAAACAATGTTAAGGCCGCAGGTCACTACCGTTAGATTCTTTCGATCAAGGAGATACGGTACGACAAACTGGGTTGTGGTGCCACCGTCAATGAAGATGATATCACCGTCTTGGACCAACTCTGCTGCGGCCCGGCCCACAAGATCCTTTTCCTCTTTATGCGATATCTGTCTTAACTCGAAGGGTGGCTCAGGTTGTAGTTGGGACTCCAAAAGTGCCCCCCCATAAATCCGCCTGACCAAACCCTGAGCCTCCAGTTCCTCCAGGTCCCGACGGATCGTTGACTCGGAAACTTCGAACCGTTCGGCCAGGTCCCGTACCAGGACCATAGCCTCTTCTCGCAAGACATCTAAGATATGCACATGCCGCAATCTACTAACCAAGGTACAGTTATCCTCCCAATTCAAATCTTTATGTTAAGTGATTAGGAGATACAATGACTAACACTTAACCGCGTTTCGTTCCTTGAACAGGGCCAAAGGCGTGCCTAAGGACATCTTTTGCTCTTCAAAGGATAAAGGATGCGTGGTTCGCTGGATGGTTTGAAGCAACACTGGCTGTAGAGGATGCTGCTCGTTTATGCATGACTTTACTTCACACTAAGCATTTATGAAACCATTATAGCAAACTTTTCCCTATATGTCAACGGTATTTGCTTGTTTTTGAGCATAATTGCTTGACTTCGAGCACTATGGTGTGTTATAATGTTATTGGTTCGCTTTCTGATGGATCTGATCCTGGAAGCTTACTTTTCCATAGCAGGCAATTCGAGATCGAAAGGCCCTTCTGTGGTCAGGAATGCCCAGGTTTCAACTTGCCTCAGAGCCACTTTTCAGACCAAGAGCACCTGGCCCGTCTTGGTTCATGTTTTCTACCAAGCCTACTCTGAATCATCCACCTCGGTGTGCTTACCAAATGCAAGAGAACGGTTTTGGTTTGCTCTAATACCAACGGCGTGAGAATGATTGCTGACTATTCTGTTGGTGTTATCGCTGATGACTTTACCGGTGCTATGGACGCCGGGGTGCAATTTGTCAGGGCAGGGCTCGAGGCAGCGCTGCTCATCTCTCTGACAGATGCTCTAGCCATACCAGTACAGGTCATAAGCACGAACAGCCGGGACACAGATGTAGCTACGGCTCAACAGCGAGCGGCTGAAGCTGCCGAGCGATTCCATGGGAAGCTTATCTTTAAGAAGATCGACTCGACGATGCGCGGTCATATCAGGTCCGAGGTCGAGTCCGTGCTGAGGGTGACCGGCATAGAGAAAGCCGTGGTTTGCCCAGCAGTGATCGAGGCAGGGCGAAGGATTCGTGGTGGGAAACTCTGGATCGACGATGTGCTGCTTCACGAAAGCGACTTTGCGCATGATCTATGCTGGCCAGCCGTGACATCGGATATGGACAGATTGCTGGGCCTGGCGGCAACTCACTTCGACCTAAACACCATTAAAGCGGGAGCTAATGTTTTGGCCAAGGCTATTTCCAGCGCCCCCAGTCGAATGGTAACTGTGGATGCCTGCGATGATGCCGATCTTACGGTGATCAGCCGGGCGATTATAGAAGGTAATTATCTCCCTTGCGGTGCGCTAGGACTGGCGCACGTGTGGGCCAGGCAACTAGTCGGGGCACAGCGCATCGAAGCGGAGCCGACATTACGAAGTAGCACGGCTCCAGTTCTTATCGTTGTCGGCAGCCGTCATCCAAAGACACACGCCCAAATACATAGAGTGGCCTTAGAGCGAGGTCTAGCTATCATCGAGGTTGCTATAGCGATGAATGAGAGGGCTGACGAGCAATGGCTGGCTATCGTAGAGGCAATGTCTGAAGGGAGATCCGCGATAATTCGTGCCCCGCTCGCCGAAATCAGGCAGACTAGTGAGCGCCACGCGATTGAAGTGGCCTTGGGAGAGTTGACGTTACGAGTTTGTCAAGGGTTTGAGATAGCTGGGCTTGTGCTGACAGGAGGAGAAACGGCGCATGCAGTCTGCCAGGCTCTCGACACGGCGGCGGTGCATATCTTGGGTGAACTCCAGGTCGGTATACCGTGGGGAAAACTGGTTGGTGGAGTTGCGTCAGGCTTGCCGGTCGTGACTAAGGCAGGCGGCTTTGGCACTACAGACTCACTGATTAAGGCTGTGGATGCCTTTCATAAGAAATAGACCGGAATCCTAACATAAATCAAAGGAGAAGAGAACATGACTACCGACGACCGCCCCCTATTGGCTGTCACCATGGGAGATCCGGCAGGATGTGGTCCAGAGATCATCGCGAAAGTCGTGACTTCGGATGCCATTCAAGAGACAACCGGGATCGTATGTGTGGGTGAAGCAAAGGTGATGGAAAGAGCATTTGCCGTCATCGGGCAGCCGCACAGTGTGCGGTCTATTGAGCATATACAGCAGGCATGTTGGGAACCGGGTATTTTGAACGTGCTGGATCTTAAGAATGTAGATCTTGACCGACTGGAGACTGGCCGAGTTCAGGCTGGTGCTGGTAAGGCAGCTTATGAGTATATAATTCGTGCCATTGATCTGGCTCTCGAAGGCCAAGTAGATGGTGTTGTAACCTCACCCATTAACAAGGAAGCGCTAAATCTAGCAGGGTACAACTATGACGGTCACACGGAGCTATTCGCTGTCCGGACAGGAAGCAAAAAAGTGACCATGATGCTGGCCTCAGGCCATTTTCGAGTAACGCATGTCAGCACCCACTGTTCGCTAAAACAGGCTGTTGAGCGTTGCAAAACTGCACGTGTTCTGGATGTGATCCGTTTAACACAGCAGGGTCTTAAGCAAATGGGTATCGCCGCCCCCCGATTGGGAGTGGCAGGCCTTAACCCCCACAGCAGTGAAGGGGGTCTGTTCGGTGTGGAAGAGGCCCAACAGATTCAACCGGCGATCGATATTGCACGTTCCGAGGGTATAAACGTGTACGAGTGGCCCATACCGCCGGATACCGTCTTCGTGCGTATGTTCGAAGGCAAGGAATTTGACGCCATCATTGCTCAGTATCACGATCAAGGGCATATCGCTGCAAAGATTGTCGACTTTTGGGGTGGTGTTAACATCACCTTGGGGCTACCCATCATCAGGACTTCGGTGGATCATGGTACGGCCTTCGACATTGCTGGTACCGGAAAAGCGAATCCGAAGAGCCTGATCAATGCTATCAAGTACGCCCAACTTATGGCAATTAACGTGAAATCACGAACATAATTACAGCGTCAAAAATAACTCTCATCTTGCTCCCTAGATAGCCCAGTGTTGCCCCTAACAAGGCCGAATCTCACAAAAACCCCCCTTGACAAATAATGCGAACTCGTGTATCATATAGATGCATTTACAATTGTCTATTTGATAGGGCAAAGAGTATGTCATCTGACCCAGTTACCTTTGGCAAAGCTATAGCCGACGAGACTCGCCAGAGAATTATGAAACTGCTCTGCTGCCGCGAGCACTGTGTCAGTGACCTGGTAGCCGAATTGGGGGACGTCACACAACCGACGGTGTCGCACCAATGGAAGCGTCGCTTGAGACGACATAGGATGGGGCTCAACCTGGAGCCGTGAGGCTCCTCTTTTTTGAGTTGACATATAGATATATGTTAATTTATCAATATAAAAGGAGACAAATCATGTCTGAAAACACGATCCAGCCCGAAGAAGTCCGAACTGCCGTGCGCCAACGGTACGGACAGATTGTCCGCGACTTTGACAAGGGGGCCACCAGTTGCTGTGGAGAGAGCGACTGCTGCGGTGACACAGCGCCGAATGTCACCCGGGTAGAGGCACTCTATGAAACTCCTGACGTGGCCGAGTTGCCCTCCGACGTGACCGGAATGTCCCTCGGCTGCGGCGACCCGGTCACCCTGGCCGCGTTACAGCCAGGCGCGACAGTGTTAGACCTGGGCTCCGGGGGTGGCATCGACTGCTTCCTGGCAGCCAAGCAGGTTGGTCCCAGCGGGCACGTCATCGGCGTGGATATGACTCCCGACATGCTGGAAAAGGCACGCGCCAATGCTCGCAAGATGGGGGTAGAGAACGTTGAGTTTCGGCTGGGCGAGATCGAGCATCTGCCGGTGGCCGACGAGTCGGCGGACGTAATTATCTCTAACTGCGTCATCAACCTCTCCGCTGACAAGCCTCAAGTCTTCCGCGAGGCCTACCGTGTCCTGCGGCTTGGCGGCCGTCTGGCCGTAAGTGACATCGTGACTCGCGACGAGTTGCCGCCGGAGTTGAAGCAGGATCTCGATTCCTGGGCGAGCTGCGTGGCCGGAGCCTGGGTGGACAAAGACTACGTGGGGGCCATTGAAGCAGCCGGCTTTGTGGACGTGAGCATTGAGGGAAAGACGACGGACCACGCAAGCATCGACGACGGTGCCGACCAGCTTGGCCAGGGGATTGACCCCGCCGTCCTCCAGCGCATGATCTACAGTGCCCGCGTGACGGCGACTAAGCCGCGCTGATGCATAAGGAGAAACTAATCGTCTGTTACTTTGTGAACCTCCTGTAGATTTCTTCAAAGGTTGGCAATCGGCTCACCGATTGCTCAGTCCATCGATTTGCAATCCAGAACAGCGCGCTGATCATTCAAACCTGACGAGAAAGGGGGTGAGTAAGATGACCTGGGTTACGTTGGAGCATTGGATGCTGCGGCCGGTCGCCCGCTGCAGCGAGGGCTGCCGTAGCAGGTCCTGGGCATGACATAAAACTGTCCGCCAACGGTCCTGGGCATGACCCAAAACTGCCCCCGGCACTCATCAAGATGAGTGCTTTCTCGTCGTTTAGACAACAAGAAGGGAAAGAGCAATGCGATTTAAAATTCACCACTAGATGATGCCCCGGAAGACGATTTCTTACACCACGGCACTTGCCGTGGCGCCTGCCAGCGCTGCGATGACCACCGGCCAACCATTGGTTCCGGTAACCCGGTAATAGCCCAAGAGCCACAAGATGCCAATCGTGCTTGTGAACAATCCCATGCCTATGAGGGCTCCTGTACTCAACTCCTGGAAGGCCCCAGCGCGCGCCAACTCGGTAACGGGACGATGCTCAACATGGCACACGTAAAGGTGGTAGCTAACACACGTGGCAGCCACAACGATCATCAACGCTAGCAGATTGATGATCACCGGATTCGCGAGCGCCAGGGCCGCCCCTAGCAATCGCAGACTGTATTGCGCCGCTGCGACGCCAGCCAGGACGAACGCCAGCGCCAGGACGATACGTGTGAGAGGAAACTGCACGATCTTTTTCGGCCGCCAGGTACGGGACATCGCTTGTGCTTGCGCCTTCATATTCTTGACCCCGATCAGTCACGAGACGTCGTGACAGCCTTTGATTAGGACTATAGCTGGTCGGGTAGCAATGTCCACCAGTGATGCATATGTGGGTAGGATACCCATGGCGAACATCGGGCTACATCCCACTGCCCTGCAGTGTGGCAACTGCGTGCCTGACTTCGCATGGCACACCAACAGTGACGATATGGATTGCGCCCCGGCGATACTTTTCCGGATAATAGCCGGGCAACGGTATATAGATGGAAAAACGTGCGTCCTACTGGATCGACAAAGGCGCGGGAAATATTGGGGAGATCGAAGGAGTAGAAGGAGGAGTAGAAGGAGATACCTAAATTTGTGGTACTATGGCGGCTTGTCGTCGTTTGGACGAGTGCAGCTTTCCACTACACTCTCGCTGTAATATACAGACATGATTATCTATTATACCACAAATTAGACTTTTTGTACCTTAAAATTCTTATTATCAACAATTCCAAAGTGGAGCACATCAATGCGCTAAAACTTTTCCCACGTCATTCCCGGGTAATCGCGATAGAACCCCACTGACTCGAGCAGGGGCTGACCACTACTATCCAGCACGGGTACCCCGTTCCAGTGTTGGACCGTC
>JAHELX010000425.1 GCA_024643945.1 Anaerolineales bacterium | reverse complement strand
CTACACTTCAGGAATCATAGAGATGATATCCAGCTATTCGCCTCGATAGGACGAATCAGGATCATTTCTCACCGGTGTCCGCTAGTAGACCAAGCTTTAAGGAGGTCAGAGCATGTCGAATCACCCACCTTCCCCCCAACTCCCGCCCTTTGACACTTCCGCCACGCTGCATGCGCTGGAGCGGCGTGACCTGGAGGCGATGACACCTCCGGCTACCCCGGTTTGGGGCCAGTTGGACGCTGGTCCCCTGCTGCGCATCCACGGCCTGGCCGACTTCTGGGAGGTGGATCTGGCCGCCAACTTTGAGCAGCAGACCCATGATCTATTGGCCGGTTTGCACGGCCAGGGGACCTCGGTTATCTATCTCATTCTGGGAAGACCCCGCGATGTGCGCCTTTACCTGGGACTGCAGGGGCCTGGCGCCGATCCCGAGTTGCTCAAAGCCGTTTTGACCGCTTCCTTTCCGGGCATTCTCTTGCCCCCAACACCTGAAAGTGGCCTGGGCACTTCGCTGAGAGATACCCCCCTCTTCACCCACATGGGCCGCCTGACTGGCATTCCCACCCGCAAGGGAGGAATGGAGAGCACGGGAACAAGGGGGCGGAGGAGCCAGGGTGCAGAAGATCAGAAAGTAGCACGGGTCTCCTATGCAAGCAGTGGTGGGGGCGCAGGCTACCAGATCGAACGTCTGCTGCGCGGCCTGGCCGGCCAGACCTGGGGTTACCTGGTGCGCGCCACGCCGGTGTCGACGGCTGAAGTCCTGGCCAAGAACCGCGCCCGCTTCCAGGATTTGAGCGCCGCCTCGGCTCACGTTCACTTTCAGCACACCCGCCAGGTGCAAACCATGCAGACTACCGGCCCCAATTACCAGCAAGGCACCTCGGAGGCGATGAACCGCGACCTTACCGACTACCAGGCCCAACACTGCCTGCGCCTGCTGGAACGAGACCTGGATCGCCTGACACTGGGCCAGGCGGTCGGCATGTGGCAGTCGGCGGTGACCTTCTTTGCGCCCGAAGCGCCGCTCCTGGGGCGGCTGGCCGCCCTGCTGCGTGCCATCTTTGCCGGGGCCGAGTCGACGCCGGAGCCACTGCGAACGTTTGTCTGTCAGCCAGGTAAAGGGAGTGGGTCCGATCCATTCGCGACCCAGCTCACATCGGAGGAACTGGCGGCCCTGATCCAGTTCCCCCGCCAGGAATTCCCCGGCTACCGCATTGCGCCTTACACGCAATTTGACCTGGACCCTCTCCCTCCCTCAACTGCCCAGCCCGTCAACCTGGGCAAGGTGCTCGACGGCGGGCGAGAGACGGGCAACTGGTTCATCATCTCCCGCGACGATTTCGCCAAGCACGGCCTGGTGTCCGGCGTGACCGGCAGCGGCAAAACCAATACGCTCTTTTATCTGCTCGACAAGCTGTGGCGCGAGGCGCACGTCCCTTTCCTGGTCATCGAGCCGGCCAAAACAGAGTATCGTCAGCTGCGAGCGGCCTCTATCCCCGATCTTCAGGTCTACACCCTGGGCGACGAGCGCTGGGCCCCCTTCCGTCTCAACCCCTTCGAGTTTGAAATCGCGGACGGTGGCCACCGGATCCATGTGCAGACCCACATTGACTACCTGAAATCGGTCTTCAACGCCGCCTTCATCCTGTATGCTCCCATGCCCTATGTGTTGGAAACTTGCTTGCACGAGATCTACCAGGATCGGGGCTGGGATCTGACCACCAGCCACAATCGTCGCCTACCTCCGGCGGGAACAGTCGCCGGGGCGCAGCCTCTCGAATACGACTATCCCGTTTTCCCCACCCTGGCCGACCTGTACTATAAGATTGATGAAGTGGTGGATCGCCTGGGTTACGAGGAGCGGATCCAGATGGACGTGAAAGCCGGGCTGAAGGCGCGGGTGGGGAGCCTGTTGTTGGGGAGCAAAGGGCTGATGCTGGGCGCACGTCATTCCGTTCCCCTGAAGGAGCTACTCGCCAGGCCGACGGTGCTGGAACTGGAAGCCATCGGCAGCGACGACGAGAAGGCCTTTGTCATAGGCCTCATCCTCACCCGGCTGTACGAATATCGCCGCGTCCAGGCTATGCAGGGCGGCGACCTGCCCGCCTTGCAGCACGTGGCCGTCTTTGAGGAAGCCCATCGCCTGCTCAAGAACGTGCCGACCGAGGTAGAGACGGAGGAGGCCAACCTGAAGGGCCAGGCGGTAGAAACCTTCGCCAATATGCTATCCGAGATTCGGGCCTACGGCCAGGGGGTGCTGATTGCCGAGCAGATCCCGGCCAAGCTGGCCCCGGACGCAATCAAGAATACCAACCTCAAGCTGATGCACCGCATCGTGGCCGAGGACGACCGGCAGGCCTTGGGGGCGACCATGAACCTGGATGAGCGCCAGAGTCGCTACGTGACCAGCCTGCCCGTAGGTCAGGCGGCCGCCTATGCCGAGGGCGCTGATCACCCCTACCTGGTGCAAGTGCCAGCCCACGCCGCCAAGCAGGCAGATCGCAAGATCACCAGCCAACAGATAGCCAACGCCATGGGACAAGCCCTGGCCGAAGCGCGCTACGACCCCGTGCCTGGCTACAGCCGCTATCTGAAGGGCGCTGCTGGGTTCGACCCGCGTCTGCGTGATCTGGCTCTGCAACTGACCAGACTGCCCGCCTTCAGAGCTCACTTCCGTCGCTACTTCCTGTCGGCTTTGCTGGAACCGGCCCGGGCCGTACAAGACTACGGCCAGCTTCTGCACTTCATCCGCCAGGAGACAACCAATTTCAAACTCAGGCCGGATGATCTGGCTCAGTTAGCGATCGGCGCGTTCTTACATGCCCTCGACGACTTGTTTGAGGCTCGCGGGCGGGGTTACAACTGGTTGTACAACGTGAACGGTGCGCTGCGTGACCAGGCGGCCGAGGTCTTCATTGCTGTGGCGCGAGGCTTTGACCCGGCCGACTCGGGCGCGCTGGCCCGGCTCACCACGCAAGTGATTGCCAAACTGAGCACGTTTGCCACTGGCTATCGCCAGCAGACGAGCCGGGAACACGGTCCCTTTGCCGGCTGCATCGTTTGCCAGCGACGTTGTCTGTATCGCTACGATGTGGCCCCTCTGATGGCTGACAAAGCTGTGGAGCACGATTTCGTAACCGCCATCCGCGAAACTGGCGGGAAGGATGCCATGTGGAACGCCCTGACCGCCGTCTGCCGGCAGGCCGCCGCCAAGGTCGTGGAGACAGATAGCGAAGCGACTCGGGACGAAATCGCCCTTTGTTTCGCTGCCCAGATGGCCGCCGCCCTGGACCTCGGCCCGGCTAACGAGCGCAAATTGACGCGTAGTGTGCAGACAAAGATTGAAACGTAAGACGTAATGTAACTACTCAGCCGAGCCGCCCGCAGGTTGCCAAGGAGGGCAGTTTGCAGTTATAACCCCGTTAAACCTGCGGGAGACTGAGCAGTTACGACATAATAACCGTTCGCATCACGCCTTACGTTTCGCGTCTTAGATTTCACGTTTCCCCGTAAGGGGACCTATGGGTTACGCTTTACGTTTTACTGGAGGGACACCCATGACCGACCAACCTTACGACGCCCACGATCGCGCCCTGGAAGAATTGCAGCGCAAAGTGGAAGCCGAGCGCCAGCGGGTGGAAGCGCGCGAAGCTATCGAGCGCACCCGGCTGGCCCAACCAGAGAACCAGGCCGACAGCAACCCCCCGGCCGAAGCGGGCGAACAGGATACCTTCAAGAAACTGGTCGCCGACAAGACCTATGATGCGCCCACCCAGGCGCGCAGTATTTTGGACCGTCCGGGAATTGCTGAGATGCAAAATCCACCGGATGTCAGCTTTACTGATGACGTAGGCCGTCCAATCACGATCCGTACCTGGAAAAGTGGTGACCAAGCTTATATTCGCGCTTATGATATTGGGAAAACCCAAGTGCCCGAGCGCGTTACACCAGGGCTGGAGGTTGGCGGCGCTGGCTATGCTAATGTGACAGTTGAACGCTTAGGCAACGATCAAACGAAAGTACGCTTGCACGACATCTGGATTCAGCCGGAATACCGCCGGGCGGGGATCAGTGGGCAAATACTGAATCAGGTGGAGCAGTTCGCTCGAGAAAATAATGCTAGCGAAATCTATGGCTCCATCGAAAATCAGGATGCTCACAATTACTGGGCCAGCCAAGCTGACCGTGGTTGGACGATTGCGCCCAAAGGGGCCTACGGTGAGGCGCATTACAAAGTTTAGTCAGATGGTGACCAGATGGCTTTGCAGGGCATCCGTGTCAAATGCCAAACGCAGTTGCAGCATTTGCTAGGTGCCAATTGCTGACAGCCGAGCTCCCGCTCACCGCCGTGCAGCACATGGCCAACCCTTATCCTGAAATTGAGACCAGGGAGTATTTCATCACCATCTATGGAACAGGGACAGTGCGAGCAAGTACTACGGATTTTAGAGTCGCTGAGGAGTAGTGCGCCGAGAGCTACTTCTTCGGAAAGCGTCAAGCTAACCCAACCCCAGCCAGTACCAGGAGCTATGGAGATAGCCCATGCAATGTCCTAACTGTCATCATCTAAATAAACCGCAGGCTAAATTCTGTGCCCGTTGTGGCCAACCGCTCCCGGCTGCCGGCGGCAACTGCATTAACTGCGGCCGGCCGATCCGCGCCGGGGCGCACTTCTGCAACTACTGTGGCGCGCCCCAACAAGCTCCCGCGCCGCCGCCCCCCACGCCCTACCCACCTGGCTACGTCCCCGCGCCAGCGCCACCTCCCGCCTACCAGCCGCCCCCCGCTCCCCTTAGGCCGGGGCGGCCCAGTACCTCCTACATCGTCCGCCATACCTTACTCATCGGGACCCTCGCGGTTGGCCTATTGCTGGCGCTAGGCGGCACCTTCGTTTTCGAGCGGTTGAAGCCAGCTACAGCCGCGGCTGAGCCGCCACGTGCCATAACCCCCGGCGTACCCACGCCGGCCCCTACCCCGACCGCCGACTACCGGCAGGCAGTGGTGGAGATTGGTTACACTCGCACCGGCCGTTTTGGCCTGCGCACCACCCAAGGGAACCCGGACATTCGTTCTGACGACAACAAGCTGCTGACTTACAGTCCCCAGGGCGAAACCCACAACACCCGGGTCTGGGTTGACGGCAAGACGCCGATTTACGGGGGCTCGTGGCTTTTTGGCCTCTTCAACCAGGGCGAATTCACCGAAGCCCCCCATTGGGTGGAAGGACAACTGCGCTCGGCCTGGGTGGCGCAGGACGTCGAAGTCGCTCAGACTGTGTCGTACGTTTATGGCACCAGCACCGGTCGCGTGGACACCCTGCACATCAAGTACGTTCTGACCAATCAGGGCCGCGAGGCCAGGCAGGTCGGCCTGCGGATTATGCTGGATACCCTGATCGGCGACAACGATGGGGTACCCTTTGTGGTGCCGGGCCAGGAGGGCATTGTCAGCCACGCCATTGACCTGCGCGGCGCCCAGGTGCCGGATTTCATCCAGGCCCTGGAGTTCCCGGATCTGACCGAGCCGGGGGTCATCGTGCATCTGACCTTGGGGGGCGCGGATGCCACCCGGCCTGACCGCCTGGTCATCTCCGCCTGGTGCGACCCCGATGCCAAGTGGGATTATTACGCGGGTCTGGGCGGCAACGGACACCCGCTGCGGCGCTGCGGCACAGAAGGTAGCATCCC
>JAHELX010000424.1 GCA_024643945.1 Anaerolineales bacterium | reverse complement strand
GTTTTGTCCGCATAGGTCTTGCCGAAAGCGCAGGCAGGCAAGGCCAAGTAGGGCTTTGCAATCGTAGGGGCGGGCTAACGCCGGTATGAACCCGACGCGCTCCGCGCGCGGGTTATGCTAGTACTTACTGGCCTAAATAAAGCAATGTGTAACTACTCAGGTGCCCGGCACTTTTGCGGCCTTTAGGGTGCAATCTGGCGTCTGAGAGGGGACCGGACGTGGTGCATTTCTATTGAATGAAGTGCCGGGCACCTTCAGGCTGAGTAGTTACAGCAATGTTATAATAGGGTCATAGTAATAGCATATATGGGAAAGGAGCGCCCCGATGCGTGGCCCCAAACCTGCGAGAATTGAACTGACCCATGCTGAGCGGCAAGCCCGGGACGAATTGGTTCGGCGCCATAGCACAGCCCAGCAAATCGCTTTGCGGGCACGAAGTGTCCTGTTGGCCGCCGAAGGGTATAACAATGCCCAGATTGCCCGCCAGGTGGGCATCAGTATCGATATGGCCCGGCTCTGGCGGGAGCGTTGGCTGGCATTGCAGCCGGCCAACTTGGAAGACTTGCCGGCGGCGGACCGCCTGAGTGATGCGCCTCGTCCGGGCAAGCCGAGACGGATCACCGCCGAGCAAGTCTGCCGGATTGTAGAACTGGCTTGCGAAGCACCGGAGCGGTCGGGACGGCTCATCAGCCAGTGGACAGCCCGCGAGATTGCCGATGAGATCAAAGGGCGCGGCATTGTTGAAGAGATTTCAGACCGGCATGCGGCCCGGTTGCTAAAAAGGGGATTGTGCAGCCCCATCGCTGGCGCTACTGGCTGACCCCCTCGGATGATCCTGACTTCGATGTCAAGGTCGCAGACATGTGTGAGCTGTATCGGGCGGCGCCTACGCTGGCCCAACAAGGGGAACGGATTATGAGTACCGATGAACTGACCGGCGTGCAGGCCTTGGAGCGCAAATGCCCGGCTTTGCCTATGCTGCCCGGCAAAGTCGAACGCATCGAGTTTGAGTACGTCCGACATGGCACCTGTAGCTTCATTTTCAGTCGGGACGTGGTGACGGGCCAGCTGATAGCCCCTTTCTCCGGACCCACCCGTACCGAGGCCGACTTCCTGGCCCATGTCCAGAACGTGGTAGCCACCGTGGTGCCATCGATGGCCATCAGCCGCAGGCCAAACAAGAAAGCGCCTGGCGTATCGCGACTGGCTAAGGGCTGGCATACCTGATGAAACAACGTGGCCACGGGCCGAGCCCCCACCTGATAGCGACGATGGCTAATGGCACTTGCGTTCGGCATCCCATAGTCCGGATCGGGCCAGATATACCGCAACCCCTGGGCCATTTTTTCGAGCACATCCGTGATCGAATCGGACGTATAGATATTGATCATAATCACCAACAGCACCGTTATGAGCAAGTTCAGCTTTCGTTCTCGTTGCGTCACCCGGCCTTCGGCGGTCAACACCGCTGCAATGGTAGCCTTCGGCACAAGATGTTCGATGGCTGGCAGGCTCAATTCTTGGCTGAACTTGCTTTCTGCTTCAATCTCGCGTAATTTGTATCCCACGAGGTAGCTCCTTGGCTTCTTTTTTGATCTGTTTAATCAAAAAGATACCTTAAGAAGCTACCTCTGTCTTATCTGAAAGGTATTGCTCTTAGGCCAACGCCAAAGCACTTGTCCAGAACACTCAAGGCCATCTGTTCGGTGGGGGTGCTTTACTCCGGGAGGGTAGGTTGAGTGGTTGCACCTCTTTACTGGCTCGCGACATGCTGCAGTCGACAATCATCAGCTCAGTCGCCGGGGAGTCCGGCTTCCTCCACCGGCGCCACTTCCGGCGTTGGAGGTTCCTCCTGGCGCGTCAGGTAGTAGGTGATCAGCAGCCCCAACCCGATGAAGAGGGGGATCAGGCCGCCCAGCATCCAGGGGCCGAAGTAGAGGGGGTAGGATCTGCCTGTAACGAACCCGATGGGCCACAGCCCGATCATCAGGGCCAGACCCAGCGCCGCCAGGGCGATGCCCCATCCCACCAGCCAGCGGCCACGCCCCGCGCTCGGGGGCTGCGTGTACTGCGTGTACTGTTCGGGAAGCAGCCCCTTGTCCACCATGGCTATAATCTCCCGGTGCCGGAACCAACGCACCAGGACGAGGGTGCCGAAGATGATGGTGAAGAATCCGAGAAAGCCTACACATGGTATCGATTGATCCAAGGACATTTTCTTCCTCCTCATTTTGTGACTGGACAGGTGCCCGGCACTTGCAGCCTTTAAGGTGGAGCCTGGTGCCTGACAGTCGCCCCTACACAACTTGTTGCCACAAATGAAGTGCCGGGCACCTTCGGATTCAGTAGTTACGTCGTTTTGAACTTTAGTCGCTTTTGTCAGTCGCTGTCTCGAGCGTGACGGCCCCGCTGCTGGTGTTGATCTGCAGCAGCGGACCCCCACCGTTGACCGCGCCCACGACGTGCTTCTCCCCGAACTGGGCCATGGTGACCGGGAACTCGGTTTGGACGTCCCCGGAAATGGTCTCGATATCCAGGTCGAAAGCAGCGTCGGCGGGGAGAATCAGGCGCATATTGCCGGAAACGCTCTCCAGCCGGTGCTCTCCCCCGGCACCCAGGCTCCCGGAGAAGCGCATCTCCCCACTGCTGGTGCTGAGCCCCAGTTCCACGTCTCTGGCGTTGTTTACCTGGATGCTCCCCGAGACTGTCTGCATCTCCAACCGGCCACTGCACCCCTCCAGCGTCAGGTCGCCCGAGGAGGATACGAGCCGGCAGGAGGTGGCACCTATGCCCAGCGCTGCTACATCTCCGGAGACGGTCTCCAGGTCGAGGGCTCCGCCTAGTGTTCCCTCGTCTATCTGGATTTTGCCGCTGCTGGTGTGGGCCGTGAGGCTATCGCCCTCCACGTCCTGCAACTTTACGTCTCCAGAAACCGTCCCGACCTCCAGGTCGCCGGCGTCGTTCAAACCGGCCAGGGTGACATCACCACTGCTGGATTGGACGCTCAGCGCGCCATTGACCTCATCAACCCGGATATTGCCGCTGACGGTCCGCAGTTCCCCACCCCCGGTGACATCGCTCACCGCCAGATTGCCGCTGGAGGACGCCAACTGCAGTGAAGTCTCGGAGGGTACGCGGATCTCGAAATCGGCCCGGGAGCTCCGGGTGAAGGCAAAGCCCACGTAGGCGCGTTGCGGCCGCACTACCCGAATGGTGATCCGGTTTCCCTCCTGGGTCATTTGCACCTCTAACTGCTGGCGAGCGTCCTCCTCGTCCGCGCCCCACAGGCTTAGCCTGGCGGCTACTTGCACTTCGCTTTCGGTGCCGCCCGTCACCGTCACGTTGCCGGCCATGGCTTCCAGGTCCAGGATTGCCGGGCCGTCCACGACGAAGGTCTCTTCGACCGTCTCCTCGACGTGGGTGTCGGCCCTGTAGAAAAAGCGAACTCCCTGGAAGATTGTCCGCCCGGCCCACAGGGCGAGGAGGATACCTCCACACACCAGAAGTTCCAGGATGACCAGAGTACCCACGATCCACCATTTACGCTTCATCGGTTTGCCCCTTTCTTCCTTCCGACCACTGCTTCCCTCTTCATCCTTTTTGACCGCCGTTGGCGGGGAATGTTTCACTACTGTCTGGCAGAGAAATCGTGGTATAATTGAACACACCCAGTTGAAACATTGGGGCATCTTGCGCGGTCTAATCAATCAGGAGCGGGAGGATGACGCAGACCGACGCGGAACTGGTGGCGCGGGCACAGGAGGGGGATGAGGCCGCTTTCGAGCAACTGGTGCGCCGGCACCAACGCTATGTCTTCAATCTGGCCTACCGGGTTCTGGATGACTATGCCGAGGCGGAGGAGGTGGCCCAGGAGGCTTTCGTGCGCGTCTGGCGCGGGCTGCCCGGCTTCCGCGGCCAGGCTCAGTTCACCACCTGGCTCTACCGCATCGTCCATAACCTGTGCCTCAACCGGCTGCCGCGGCTGCGACGGGAATTGCTCCAAATCGAGCCGTTGGAGGAAGTGCTGGTCAGCTCTGATCCCTCTCCGCCCGACCTCTTCGCCGCGCGGGAGCTGTCGGCCTTCTTGCACACTCAGTTGGACCGGCTGCCGGAGAAATACCGGCTGGTGTTGACACTGCGTTATCTCCAGCATCTCTCCTACGCCGAGATGGCCGCCGCGCTGGAGGTGCCGATGGGAACGGTGCAGACGCACCTGCATCGGGCGCGCAGCTTGTTGAGGGAGCGGTTGCGCCGCTGGGAGGAGCACACCCCCGGGAGCGAAAGCGACATGGATATCCCTTCAAGGCATCCTGTGCCCTGTCTCCAGGGGAGAGGAGGGTGACCTATGCGCTGCCTTGACGTGCAGGCAGAGTTGGAAGCATACGAGGATGGGGAGCTTAGTCTGGAGCGATCCGCTCTCTTGGAGGGACATCTCGCCAGTTGCCGGGCCTGCCAGGCGGAACTGGCTCGCCTGCAGGCGGTAGCAGCGGCATTGGAGACCTGGCCCCTGGTGATGGAGCCAGCCCAATTCACAGCCCAGGTCATGGCCCGGGTGAGACCGCGCCCGGCGCAACCCCGCTTCCGGCTACGCTGGAGCGACCTGCTGGTCAGTGTGGCGGGGGCGGGGCTGGCCGCTGCGGCTATACTGCTCTGGCGCTACCTGGCTCCGGCTGGCCTGGCCTATCTGCACCCCACGCAGACCTATCTGCGGCTGGAGCTACTGCAGCTCGAGCTGCTGCTGCTGATACAGCATCTGGTCAGGACCAATCTCGTAACCTGGGGGATGCTACTGGGGGGTGTCGCGTCCCTGACGGCTCTCATGCTTGTCGCACGGGATCTCCTCGTGGGGAAGCGAAGACCCTTTTTCGTGTGAGGCAAAGTCTGAAGAACTTTGACGATACTCTTCTACCCGCTCCAGCAAGCGACGATCTTGCAACCGCCGCAAAGGTTCCGTATCCACATATCGTCTCAGGGTGGCCAGTTCAAAATCGGTCCGTATGCCAGGCCTGGCTTCGTAAAGTATCTGTCCAGATCGTACCACTTTGTGAGCCAGCACAGGCGTTGCCTGGTTGAGGACGACCACGTCCACGTCATCGCGGTGAAAGAGGCTCATCAGGGCACCCATCAGATCCAGTTGCACCTGAAACCACTGCTCGCGAGCCACGTGGGATCCCAGCAAAACGGCGATGTCCACGTCGGAGAGCGGGCCAGCCTTTCCCTCTGCTTGTGACCCAAAGAGGTAAGCCAGCACAACGCCATTGTCGATGAAGATCTGCTTCATTTGCTGGATGTACGGAGCAATGCTTAAATCAGCCATTCCCTCTTCCTGTTTCGACCGGCGTTGGCGATACAGCCGTTGGCCGATCATCTCTAACTTCACAGGATATTATACCATCAAGGTCAATAATCCGCCTCAATCTGCTCAGTGTCTCTCTCGTTCGCGCCACTGCTGGCTGAAGGTTTTGGGGGCAAAAACCGGGAAATCGCGGTAGTCGGTCCAGGCCGAAAGGGGTGGGGGCAGGTGCCGGATCCAGCCCTGCCGGGCAAACAGATGAGTAGCCCACGCCGCCAGCCGGGATGCCAGCCGGAAGCGGGCCGGGCTGGTGGCGGCGACCCGGTAGGCGCGCATGCCCCAGCGCAGCCAGAGGGGGAAACTCCCGGCCTGGACCTCTTCATCGCGCAGGTCC
>JAHELX010000423.1:1272-5688 GCA_024643945.1 Anaerolineales bacterium | reverse complement strand
CGGCCCCATCCTGACCCGGTGGTAGATCTTCTGCCAACCTAATTGGTCCACCAGCCTGACCACCAGATCCCGTTCTCCCTTCCAGGCCCCACCGCTGGTGAGGATGGCGTCGCTGGCAGCGATAGCCTCGAGCAGATGGCGCTTGATCGCCTCTGCATCATCCTGAACTACGCTGAGGGTGGTTTCCATCCCATACAGTGAGCACCAGGCCTCCAGGGTGACCAGGTTACTGGCAAAGAGTTTCCCTTCGCTTAATTCTTTTCCGGGCGCGATCACTTCGTCCCCGGTAGCGATGATCGCTACCCGGGGGCGCCGGATGACGGGGACTTCGCTATAACCGGCGGCGGCCAGCAATCCAACCTGGGCAGGCCCCAGGAGCGTGCCGGCCGAGGCTAAAAGCTGCCCGGCGGATACATCGCTTCCTTTGAGCAGGATGTTCCTTCCCGGTTGGGCATAGTTGGTCACGGTAACCCAATTGCCATCCCTGCGGGTAAACTCCTCGGAAACAACCGCTTCTGCACATGGTGGGATTCTGGCACCGCTCAAGATTCTCACAGCCGTTCCGGGAATCACCTCGCCGTCGAACCGGCCCCCGGCAGAGACGGAGCCGATCAATCGCAGCCGGACAGGGTTTTCGGCCGTAGCGTAAGAGATATCCGCCGACCGGACGGCGTAGCCGTCTTTCAACGAGGCATCCACGGAAGGGGAATCCACCCGGGCGTAGAGATCCCTGGCAGCCACCCGGCCCGTGACATGCGACAAAGATAGTACCTCTGAATCGAGGGGTGAGATGGATTCAAGAGTGAGTTGCAGAGCACGGGTGTAACTTGTGAGTTGCTGTTTCAAACGATCAATCAACTCCTTTATACAATATAATCCCCAAAATGCTATTACCAAGTGTCAATATGCCTTCGAGTATATTGTATTTTTGTTTAAGCATTTCGCAACTCTTAAATTTCGAGTTTGAGGTTCAACAAGCAGGACAGACTGTAGTGGACCCCAAAAGCAGCGGCCGGCCGGAATGATTCAAGGCACGCAGCGCATCGTATAGATGCTCGACGCGCTTACTGCCAACCGCGAGCACGGTGAACAGATCTGGACGCCATCCCAGGTTCAACCGGATGGAGGCCTGATCTTGTTTCCCTTTTGCCAGCTCTGGATGCACAGGGATACCAGTGATCTTGACTTTTTCAGGAGGAAGCCCAGCATCGACCGCCAGGTCGTAGACGGTTTGAGTGGGCACAAGACATAAATCCGTCCCGGGATGGAACCACAACTTCTGGACTGTTGCCAGATCGGTGACAACCGTAAGCAATGGAATGTGGCGTTTCTCAACGGCGAAAACAGCCGAAAGAATCGC
The DNA here is from genome assembly GCA_024643945.1 of Anaerolineales bacterium. Next base: position 4,328 of record JAHELX010000423.1, on the reverse strand, counting down.
CGGGTAGAACAGATAGGTACAAACGATGACATCGGGTTGATGTTGCCGCACGATCTTACGTAAGACGTTGAATAACATCAGGGTCATCGCGTTCTCGATCAGGCTGCTTGCCACCGCGCTATCGCTGACCTGATATCCCAGCCTATATAAATCTGGCATCTCTCGAACCATTCTGTCGTAATTCGTCTGATTGTCCCGAAAAAATGCGGGGGCGCGCTCATCATTCAGGGGATTGACGATTTCTACCACACAGTCCTGGCCGTGAGTTTCTTGCAGCGCTTCCGAGATCGCATTGGCTGCGCTACGGTGGCCATATCCATAATCAGCCATCAAAATGAGAATTCGCTTCATGTTCCCTCCAAGACTTGTTTGCGACACATCCGTCCAAGGTCTTTGATTCATTTACGCTCTCCTTTCGAATAGCACATCGTCCCAACGATAGGGATAGGGTGGCTGCCAACCCTCAGGGGGCGATACAAAATCGGCGGAATCGAAGTCTCGATACCGGGCAGCTTCACAACTGTCGACATTTAACAGCACTGAACTACCAGTCCCATAACGCACCACGCGGATGGGGACAACGACGCGGCGTTCCTGCTGCGGAAGTTCGTTGGACACCCCACGTTCGTCCATGTGTAGCAGATCGGGGAAATAGCCGTGAGCAACGAAGGCAGTCACCCGGCGGTTATGCGGATTGATGATGACTCGCTCTACGTGTCCCAACCGCTCCTGTGTGGCATATACCTCCCGACCGATAGGCGGCTCCAGGACTTGCTGCTCTTGAGGATCGACGACGACATTTGGCGCCTGGAGAAGGTTCATGATCACACGCACCTGAGGAACGCTGGCTGCAACCTCTTCGGCAGCCTCGCGTACGGCCGCGCTGGCGACCTGACCAGACAGGAAAATAAATCCGTTCCGAGCGCCGACATCCACCCGCTCGAAGCGCGTACGATCATCCCTACCCAGTGCCTGGGCTACACCGATCACAAGATCATCGTCCACAACCAGGTGGTTCTCTACACCCAGCACACCCGCAACCGAGCGGGCTGCATCTTCGGCGCGTGATTTATTCACTGGCGTGACCACATGACCTCGCAACCTGACGATCCCATCCTGAACCGTTACGTCCATCACATGGTAATCTCCCATACGTAGAATGTCATCAGCCCACAAGGCGTAGTTTACGTCCGCGGCCAGAGCATCATCCGGGCGATAATGGGGTAAGCTCTCGAGGACCCACTTTTCAACGGACAGGTATACGTTTTCCCAGGAGATTTCCGCAACCCATGCGACCGGTACGATCAGGTTACGGCCAGGCAGGTGGCCGGTGTGCATTACAAAGCCCTGCACCCGTCCCCTTGGATCAAGTAGGATCAGAGATACTCGTCCGGCGTGCCCATCCCGGCAGAATACCTGATCACCGGCGCGCACTCGAAGCGCCAAGTCTTCCCGCCCAGATTCGGCGAATTGGCTCTCGATCATACCTGGCTGTTGCGCAGCAGGAGCGGGTCCAACCTCAATCCCGTGCGTTCCTCGTACGGCGGAAGATACGTCATCCACCTCGTACTTCCTACCTCCCACGACCAGCCCGATCTGGGGCGTGTACTCAGGCAGTGCATCCGCCTGTTCCCGGCTGATTTTTAACCGCACTTGGCTATCTGTAGCATCGGCCACCTCCTCCTCTGGCACGACAACTATATGAGAGAAGACCAAGCCATGCTGTTGCACGAGGAGGGCGACGACCCGTTCCTGGTCTGGATCCAGGATCAACTCTTCCAGACGGCCGTATTCCCCGTCTGTCGTAAGAACAGGCGATCCAATCTTTACTTCCCATCTTGGTCCAACCATTGGCACATATCCGCCTTTCTGATAGAGGGGTTTGGTTATTGCATCCGACTTTTCGATATTCTTCGGTTCCTCCTTTCCCTGTACCGCCTCCCTCGGCAAGCAGCTTGATTCGCTAGACCTTTCTCCCTCGTCCTCCGGCCCAGGCCCGGCCTCGCTGGCCGGGTTGATCCTGCCCCGGCGCGGGAGACCTCCGAGAAACCGCTTGAGAAAACGATCGCCGATCAAACCGCGCATTGAAACCTGACCTCTATGCCTTTCCTGTTTTCACCTCCCTGTTCTGTGTAGGCAAGGCTGCCCTTGCCATTTCAGCGTCGGAGGCTTCAACAAAACCTCGTTGGTAACTATCCATAGCATATCAACAGAGACACAGGTTGTCATGAATCCAAAGTGCTATAAAAGTGCTAATTCAAATCCGTGCAGTCTCCCCTTTGAATGTTGCCACGGAATAGGGTATGCGCTCTTATGTTTGCTTTGGGCGGGGCTGGTTTGCTCAATCTTCTCCAGTAGCCTTCGCCAGGCAAACCGTTCATCCCTGGCATCAAGTTATATTTGACGGGCTCTCAGGCCGCGCTGTGTTGAGGGAAGAGCTGAGGCAGGAGCTCCGGAGCGCATTTTTCAACTAACTCCTGGCTGATGCCATTATCTCTGCAGATCTGAGCGTACACTTCTCCACTGGCGCGCGGAGTGCGTTCTTGCGTTTCGAAATCTACTCCGAATAACCCAAAACGAAATTCGGGGTTATAGCCTTCGCTCCACTCAAAATTGTCCACCAGGCTCCAGTGATAGTAACCTCGCACAGGAATCCCGTGTTGAATTGCCTTCCACACTTGGTGCAAATGGGTCAGGATGAAACGTGGGCGGTGCACGTCGTCTTTGTCTGGTATCCCATTCTCGGTAATATAGATCGGCAGGTTATATCCTGCAACAGACCGCAGCGTGTCGAACAAACCCTCTGCATGGATCTCCCCCCAGGTCCCCGGTCCCTTTTGATATCCAGGCTTGGTGCCCTGATAGAAAATATCCGCCGGCAGCTTCGAGAAAATCGCGCGCAAAATGTTTCGAATTTTCATGCCAACTCGGTAGCGTTGATAATAATTAATGCCTAGCCAGTTGTTGAGTCTCATAAAGTCGTACCGGTCAAAGTCTCACAAAGTCGTACCGGTCAAGGTGGTGCATAGTGCCATCTCGCGCCAGGCAGATGGGGA
>JAHELX010000423.1:0-1262 GCA_024643945.1 Anaerolineales bacterium | reverse complement strand
AGGCTTGTCCACAAAGTTGAACAAAGTGCCGATTTGGGTAGCTACTTGGCGTCAATATCTTGATGAGGGCGGCATGACTTTTCGAGACAATAGGGCGGTACGACTTTACGAGATTCAACACAGTCAAGTGTATTAGCTGCATTCTCGAGCTGAAAAAACCTTCTGCCAAAGATGCGTACCTCGCCCTTGGTGAGAGCCTCCAGAATTACGTGGTTAGAAATCCGGTTGACCAATCGCGCTACCAGATGGTCGGTTGCGATCCAGGGGCGATACGGACTCCACACGACCATATGTTGGGCAAGCCCTGCCTGTGCATCAGGATTGATCTCGTGAATCGCGTGATATGCGGCTGCATGGGCTTTTGCCATATTCAGCCCGGCTCGATACGCAGAAGGAATGCTGCGTTTGCGGGGCGGCCACTTGCCACGCAAATAGCCTTGGCTCAGCAGCACCGTTGGTTCGTTGATCGTGCACCACAGGTTGACCAAGTCGCCCAATGTAGAGACAACCTTGCGGACATAGGCTTCAAACCACTTCGGACTATTCTCATTCTCCCAACCGCCTAGCACGGCTATCCAAAGCGGGTTAGTGAAATGATGCAAGGTCACCATTGGTTCAATGCCGCGGTCGTGAAGCATTTGGAGCATCTCTCGGTAGCGGAGTAATGCCTCCTCTGACCATTTATCTGCTTGCGGCTGAATGCGGCTCCACTCAATGGAAAGCCGGTGGGTATTCTGATGCATGGCGGCCATACGGTCGAAATCCGGTTCGGGGTGACGCCACCAATCACAGGCATCACCGGCGCGTTGATCTTTATAGACGTACCCACCCACTTGCTCGATGGCCCACCAATCGTTGTTGGTTTGTTGGCCTTCAACCTGGTGAGCCGAAGTGGCGGTACCCCATCGGAATGTAGATGGAAAATCAAATGCCATACGCCGGTAAACCTCTGCCAGGCGGGCATCATTCTCGGCCTGGGCCCACGCGTCATATAGGCCCGGGTCTGAACCCGCCGCAGCCGTTTTCCGCTACTGAATTTATACCGACCAGGTTACTGCGCCTTAGAGAGCAGCATGTCATCCTCAACTATCCCTTTACCGCGCCTGCCAACATACCACGGACGAAGTAGCGCTGCATGGCGAAGAAGACAATTATCGGAAGGATCATCGAATGGTTGAAAATCTTTTTTGAAGGGTACCGTCCTTGCACTCCTCAAGCATTCACCTACCAGCTCACAGCCCTTTCCGGCCTGCGTGCAGGGG
>JAHELX010000422.1 GCA_024643945.1 Anaerolineales bacterium | reverse complement strand
CCTCGTACGTGGGCTCAATGCCCATCGTCTGGTCGAGGACGCGCTCTTTAAAGCCAGGGACCAGGGCCGCAAACTGCTTGGTCACGCCCACGTTCCAGTAGCCCCGGCCAAAGAAGGGCCTGCCCCAAACGGTGCCGGGCGGGGCCTCGCCCATTTTAATATCGCGGAAGAACTCACTGAGAGCCCGTCCATAGTCGTGCTCCAGGCTTAGCGACAGGGCCAGGGGGCTGGCGAAGCCGGGCAACACCTCGCGGTAGTTACCTGAGGTCCACTGGCCTAAACTGGGGTCGAAGCTGAAAGAGGTCAGTGGGCGGGTTTGGAGCAGGAGGAAGTCGCCATTCACCAACGCCCACTCGATGTCCTGGGGGTAGCCATAAATAGCCTGCACCTGGTAACCCAGCTCGGTCAGCTCTAGCAATTGCTCGTCGTTGAGGACTGGGCAATCCCACTGGTCGGGGGGGAGAGGCTCTTCTCGCACGCCACCGTCCTCTTGGGTGAGCATGACGACGGACTGGTTGGCGATGTCTTGAGTCAACGCCTGGCGGTCGCGGGCGTTGATGACGTAGCGATCGGGCGTCACCCGGCCCGATACGACCGCCTCGCCCAACCCCCAGACGGCCTCGACCACCATCTCCTCTTCGCGCCCGGTCAACGGATTGAGGGTGAAAAGGACGCCAGCCGCCTGGGCCTGGCCCTGGCGCTGCACCACCACCCCCATATCGGCCTGGAATGGGCTGAGGCCCTGCTCTCGCAGGTAGACCAGGGCGCGTTCGCTCCAGAGCCCGGCCCAGCAGGCCCGCACTTTGTCCAGCAGCGCCTCGGCGTCGGTCACGTTGAGGAACGTATCATATTGACCGGCAAAGGAAGCGTCTTGACTATCCTCCGCCGTGGCCGAGGAACGGACGGCCACCGGGCCGCGCAATTTCGCATAGGCTTCGAGGATAGCGCTGACTACCGCCCGGGGGAGTTCAGCCGTGGTGATGTGAGTCCGCACAGCCGCTTCATCACCCGCTGTGACTGCGGCCTCCAGGCCGTTGTGTGACAGAAATGCGCGATAGGCGGCCGTCGTCACGCAAAAGCCAGGGAGCACGGGCAGCCCGGCCCGGGCCATCTCGGCCAGGCGCAATCCCTTGCCGCCTACCAGAGACGCGTCGTCTTCGCCTACCTCGTCAAATTGCAGAACGAATCGCCTGCTCTCCATTGCTCTTCCCCTAATTATCAGATGAGAGGCAGGCACTTGCCGCATATGCGGCAAGTGCCTGCCTCCTGTGTCAAATTACCCCCACCGCTGGAATCAATTCCATCATCTCAGGATGCAGCGTGATGAAGGCTAACGACCGATCCAGCGCCTCCAGCACAAAATCGACTTCGTCAGGCTGGATGATGAGGGGGGGCATGATCTGGACAGTGTTGGGCCGGTGATTGGCAAAGACGGCCAGCACGCCGTTCTGTGCCAGGGCGGCGCTCATAGCCGGTCCCATGCGCGGGTCTATCAGCTCGAAGCCGACCATCAATCCCCGTTGCCGCCAGCCGGCGACGATCTCATAACGCGAACGTAACTCGGCGAAGCCATCCTCAAAGCGGTCGCCCATGGCCTGGACGTGTTCCATAAAGCCTGGCTCGGCGATTTGATCCAGCATGGCCAACGCGGCCACACAGCCCAGCGCCGCCCCGCCAAAAGACGAGAGGTGGATGAAGGGATTCTCCTGGAAGAAGGCATCCAGGTGAGGGCGATGGCAGGTAGCTGACATGGGGTAAAGCGCGCCGCTGAGGCCCTTGCCGCTGACCAGGATGTCGGGCACCACCTCCCATTCCTCGATGGCCCACATGCGACCGGTCCGCCCCAGTCCCGACTGCACCTCGTCAATGATGAGCTGCGTGCCGTGGGCGTCACAGATCTCGCGCACGCGGGGGTAGTAGTCGTCGGGGGGGATGAGCATGCCGGCCGTGGCGGGGATAGTCTCGATGATGACGGCGGCCGTCTCCTCGTTCACGGCCCCTGCCAGTGCGTCGGCGTCACCGAAAGGGACCTTGCTGAAGCCGGGCGGCATGGGTCCGAACTTGCCCCGGAAGGAATCCTCGCCGGTCGCCAGGGCAAAGCCGGTGTGGCCATGGTAGCCTCCTTTCACCGAGATAACGCCTGGCCGTCCGGTATAGCCTCGTGCCAGCTTGATGGCCACGTCAATGGCCTCGGCACCACCAGGCGAGAAGGTGGAATATTGAATGTCTCCCGGCGTGAATTGAGCCAGTCGCTTGCCCAGCGCGGCCCGCATCTCGTCCAGCAGCATGTGGTCGCCCACGTCAATCTCGTCCAGCGCCGCCTTCAAGGCTTCGACCACGCGCGGCGGGCGGTGACCCAGGTTGAACACCCCTCCCGAGCAGCGACAGTTTAAAAGCTTGCGACTTCCATCGACGTCCCACAGCCACACCCCCTTGCGCCGGCCCGGCACAAAGTCGAGCCCCATCTGTTGGAAGACCGACACGCGGCCCGGATTCACGTAACGGGCGTAATCTTCGAGGATTTGCGCCTTGGATTGTTGGCCGATGAACATAGAAATGCCTCCCTTGGCTGAGATGAGTATTGACCATGCCTCTTTGGGGAACTCTCAGCCCATTGTAACATAACCCATGAGAATGGGCATAGTTACGCTCTGGTGCGATGAGTATATTGCAGTGGGCGAGGGGGTGAGGGTGAAGCTATCGGGGGCGTCAGGGAGGATACGCTGGCATCTTCGGGGTAGATGTAGTCCAGCACATGTGCCTTCTTTCTGGTCATTTAGCTTACTAGTCATATGCCTAGGGGGTCACTTGGCATGCTTATTGCCATTTCCCAAGCGTAAACAATGGCAATGTTCGTGACAAATGACCCACTAGTGTAGCACACGGCACGGCTGGGTGCAAGCTTCAGTCAATCCGGATCCGATTTCATAAGGGCAAGCAGTGCAGTCTGGACAGGTGTAATCAGGCAGAGGCGTGTAGGTGGCTTGGGTAATTGGGCACACATACCGGATGTGCTATAATCAGGCCCAAGATTTGGGTAATAGTTATGTTATGCGCTGTTGGAGCCCTGCCGGAGGAATGCGCGATGGATGCGAAGCAGATATCAGCTCACTTCAGCGAAACCGAGCGTGACTGTGTGCTCCGATTTATCTCCATCCTGGCCGAGCGCCTCGGCAAGAACCTGGTTCAGATTTGGCTGTTTGGCTCGACAGCGCGGGGCGACGTGTGGCCTGACTGGATGCCTATGCATTCGGACATCGATCTCTTGGTCCTGAGCAATAGTTTGGTTCCACCGGAGGTTGAAGAGGAATTGGTTAATGAAACCTATCCTTTGTTTCTGGCATGTGGTCGCCAGATTTCGCCCCAGTTTCGGACGATGGCTCAGTTCCGCTCTTCAGGAGATGAACGGACACGAGTGTTTATGACTCAAGTCCGTGCAGAGGGATACATCATTTACGAGTTCGCGAAGTCTGATGATTCCTGACGATCTTGATCGGTGAAAGTGATGGAAGGCGTGACGGACGCCGGGAAACCTTTACTGTGAGAAAGCCTTACCTCGTTGTGGTCCTGACCCTATTGGTCGCCGGCGTTTGGATGATGGCCGGGGTTATATATGTCAAAGACAAAGTGGTGACCGGCCAGGTGGTGGATAGCGACAGCGGAGAGCCGGTGGCCGGGGCCATGCTCCGCCTTGGCCAGCTTTCGGGGCTGACCGGTGCGGACGGTCGTTTCGAACTGGCTGAGTTGCGAGGCGCAGAGCGGCTCGTGGTCGAGGCGAAGGGTTACTATCGCCAGGCGCAGCCGATCGAATGGGCGTGGTGGCAGAAACGCGCGGTCGCCGATATGGCGTTGCGCCCAATGCATCTGACCGGGGAGGTAGTGGATGCCTGGACAGCGCAACCGCTGGCCGGCGCCGAAGTGATGAGCGGCAACAGCGCGACGACTGCCGACGCTGTGGGGCGCTTCACCTTGACCCGGCTGGTTCCCCCCGCCGAGGTAACTGTCGGCGCTCCCGGCTATCTGGAATGGAGTTGGGTCATCACCGGTTACCAGTCTCTCGCGCCCAGCACTGAGTGGTGGATAGCACTGACGCCGAATACTGTGACCGGAACTGTGCACGCCGCCGACAACGGGCAGCCCCTGCCCAACGTGGCCCTTGGCCTGGGTGAGCAAACGGTAGGCAGCGACGAGTTGGGGCGCTTTCAACTGCACGGGGTGGCGACGGGAGTCTCCATCCAGATCGTGCCCCCTGAGATTTTCCTGCCGGCCCAGGTAACATACAATGGCGAGGAAGCGTTAATGATCGCCGTGGAACCTCGCCGCCTGGTCGTCACTGCCCGCGATGGGCTGACGGGCGCCTCGCTGCCGGGCACGGTGGCGCGCGCGGGGGAGATTACGCATACTGTGACGGCTGAGGGCGCACAATTCAGCCGCATCCCGCCGGGGACCGGATTGCAGCTCACGCGTGAGGGCTATGTGACCACCGAAGTCGCTTACCAGGGTGAGGCGCGCCTGGAAGTGACGATGCGCCCTTATGCGATGCAAGGTGTGGTGCGTGACGGCGACACTGGCCAGCCGGTGCCAGGCGCAACTCTCTACGTTGGGGATCAGGTCCTGACCGCCGACGACTCCGGCTTCTACCGCATTGCCGAACTTCCCGGCGATCTGGGTATCACGATCAAGGCGCCCGGCTTTCGCAAAGCGTCCCTGTCGCTGGCGACCGGCACCGCCACCCGCCCCTCGCTCGACGTACAGACCGCCCCGTGTGCCCAGGAGCCGCCCGCCCCCGGCCCCCTTTGCCTGGATCTGGGGCTGACGCCCTTCCACGTGCGCGGGATTTACATCCCCTTTGGCCTGTTGTCCAGGCCCGACACTGTGCGGGGGTTACTGGACCTGATAGATCGCACCGATCTCAACGCCCTGGTGGTGGACGTGAAAGGCGACCGGGGCTATCTGGCCTACGATAGCCGGGTTCAGATGGCCCTTGATTTGGGGGTGAATGGCGAGCGTGAAGGGTGGATAGCTATGGATGAGCTGCTGGCAGAAGCCAGGGCACGCGGCATCTATAGCGTGGCCCGCATCGTCGTTTTTAAGGATAACCCGCTGGCCTTGGGCGTCCCCGAACTGGCCGTGCAGCGCGCCGACGGCACTGTCTGGACTGACGGCGAGGGGCTGGGCTGGGGGGATCCTTTCCGGGAGGAAGTGTGGGACTACAACATTGCGATTGCCCAGGAAGTGGCTGCCCTGGGCTTTGACGAGGTGCAGTTCGACTACCTGCGCTTCCCGTCGGATGGAAACATTGGGGCTATCGTCTATGCCGAGGAGAACACGCTGGAGACGCGCACGGCTGCCGTCCGCGAATTCACCCGCCGCGTGACGCAGGCATTGCGGCCTTACGGGGTCTTCACCTCCGCCGATGTGTTCGGCCTGACGGCGTGGGTGGAGGCGGAGAGCGACATGAGCATCGGCCAGCGGGTGATCGACGTGGCCCCCCTTGTCGATTACCTGTGTCCCATGGTCTACCCGTCCACCTTCCGTCCCGGTAACCTGGGCTATGGCGACCCATCGGCTCATCCCTACGACGTGGTGTATCGCAGCCAACAGGCAGCCGAAGCGCGGGTGCCTCCTTCTACGCGGGTCCGGCCCTGGCTGCAGGCTTATTGGTACACACTGGACGAGATGCTGCTGCAAA
>JAHELX010000421.1 GCA_024643945.1 Anaerolineales bacterium | reverse complement strand
TCTGGCCTACTTCATCGCTCACCATCATCAGAGGTTGCCTTTGGATCGCATCTTAGAAGATGTGTGGCCTGAGAGCGACCCGGCCCGGGGACAGGCCGTTTTCCACACCACCATGTACCGGCTGCGACGAGCCCTGACCAAGGTAGCAGGACCTGGAGAGTATATCTGCCACGAATCTGGAGAATACTATCTGGAACGAGAGCGCTTCCAAATCGACCTGGACCTGTTCGATGCTTACCTGGCTCAGGCCCAGGCCAGTGTGGGGGAAGCAGCCATTCGAGCCTACCAAATGGCCGTGGATCTCTACCGCGCTCCCTACTTCACCACCTTTTACTTCGAGTGGTGTGAAAAGGAGCGCCGCGACCTGACCGATACTTATCTGACGGCGCTTCGCATTCTCACCGCTCATTACGCCGCCGTCAATGACTACCACCGGGCTATTGCGACCTGCGAGCGGATGCTGGAAGTGGACCCCCTCCTGGAGCAAGTCCACTGTGATCTGATGCGCTTCTGGCATCGCCTGGGGAACCGGGCTGCCGTGGCCAAGCAGTATCGAACCCTCACCCAATTGCTGGCGGACGAGCTGGCCGCAGACCCTATGCCCGAAACGCAAGCCCTGTATGCGGAACTGGCCGGGTAGGGTTTGACCAGGCAGTGCCGACACTCGCTGCGCTGCCTGATCCTCAGTTTTCAATACATTCGCACGGCAGTCACGCATAGAGCAAGGATGGCCGCTCCTCTACACAAGCTGACGTCTCCCCGACGCCGTATCAACTTTCGACAGGACATCCAGAGAGAGTCGACGTGCACGGGCCTGTTGTCCTCCGATTCCCTGACTGTAATCGCTCACCCGTTAACCCCATCGGCTACATGTGGCGAAAAATTGTGCGAAATTTCGCTCAAAAAGGGGTTGACAAATGTCGAAAATTGTGATATTATTTCCGATAGATGAAATAATTTTCATTAAATGATATTTTTTCTAATTTCTAAAAATAATTCCGAACGCGTGTGTCCGGTTTTTCGAGACAGGCGTGCACGAATCCTTCGAAGTCCCCCTCTCCAGATAGTAATTGACAATGCATGCGATGAGAGTCAAGAGATGCAAAGCAATTCAGTACCGTTACTCCAGATAGCCTTAGACTACACCTCTCTGCCCACAGCAATTGCTATGGCATTGAAGGTAGCCCCCTTCGTAGACGTGATCGAGATAGGTACGCCATTATGTAAAGCAGCCGGGATAGAGGCAGTAAGGGCAATACGAGAGGTCTGCCCAGACAAGCTGATTCTGGCTGATCTCAAAACTCCCGACGTTGGGGGACTCGAGGCCAAGATGGCTTTCGATGCGGGAGCCGATATGATGACCGTGATTGGCGGCGCGCCAATGGCTACGGTCGAATCAGCTTTGCGGGTGGCCCAAGAGATGGGCAAAGAAATGTTGATGGAGCTGACCGGTGTCCGCGACATCATCGCCCGAGCCAAAGAGTGGAGACAACTTGGCGTGGAACGCATGGTCTATCATCGCGGATGGGATGAACAGGCCTTCAACCGTGAATGGTCCGAGGACGACAAGCATATCATCCGCCAGTTGATCGATATGGGGCTCAAGATTACAGCTACAGGTGGCATCACGCTCGAACTCTTGCCCTTCTTTCAGGATTTGCCGATATCCATCATTATCGCTGGTCGAGCGATCCATCAGGCCCCAGACCCGCCGGCTGCAGCGCTCGAGTTGCGCTCTGCCATTACTCGCCTATGGGGAGCGCCTCAGGCTGGCATCTCGCGGCCCAGTAGTAACCACCAGTTTAGTGCTTCTATGGCTGACGTTGCTGCCCAGGCCATCCGCTGGGGAATAAGCGAGATGGACCTGTTGCTGACCATAGATGGACGCGATTGTCCTGGCTGTGACTCCCCGCAACGGTTCTGCAAAGGCACCATTACGACTATCCATTGTCCTGACGGTATCCGTGTAGACGATTTGGTCCAAAATATTGCGCACATTTTGGGCCAAAGCAGGGCTTTTGGCCGGGCATCTGAGGATGCGTTTTTCCTGGACCCAACGCAGCTTGGAGATTTATCACCTGGCCGAATTGTTGATCTTCTGATTGCCACTGGCAACGCTTTGCGCCAACTGGGCTATTCGGCTGATGTCAACGCTGGCGTTGGAGTGGCAAACCGCATATTAGGAACCTTGTAGCAATTACACGCAGGAGGCTAGGTTAATGACAACGGCACGTTTGCAGACAACGGCTTTGGGTATGGTCGAAACCAGAGGCCTGGTGGCCTCAATTGAGGCGGCCGATGCCATGAGTAAGATCGCGTACGTACAACTCCTCTGCCAGGAGGAAATCGGTGGCGGATACGTGACCATTATGGTAAGGGGTGAGGTGGGCGCCGTTCAGTCCTCGGTGGATGCTGGCGTAGCGGCAGCCAAACGAGCAGGTGAGTTAGTGGCTGGACACGTGATCGCTCGTCCCCATCGGGCGGTGGAGAAGTTGCTACACCAAGGTCCGCCCAAAGTCGTGCGGGCATTAGCCGACTGATGCTTATAATGCCCGCACGTGGGCGTTGGGTATAACACGGATTGGTCACAACTCTGAAGGGACGAAGACGATGGAACTTCGAACATACATCCTCATTGATTCAATGCAGCCGCAATATGCGGCTCTGACTGGGAAGTTGCTGCGCGGCGACGTACCCGTGGAGGGCATGGCCGAAATATTCATGGAGTTGGCCCCAGCCAGTGACGTGTATGAAGTGCTGGACGCGGCGCTCAAAACAACGGATGTCCGGCCTGGGCTATTGCGGGTGGAACGAGAGTTCGGCACGATCGAGATTCACGGCTTCTTCCAGGAGGCGGTGCAGGTTGCCGGCCGGGAAGCATTGGCTCGCTTCGGCCTCTCGGAGAGTGATCGTATAAAGCCCGAGGCAGTGTTGGTCAAAATGGTCACCAATGTGGACGCCTACGAAGCCCAGTTAGTGAATCAGACCAGCTACGGGAGTTTACTGCTGAAAGGACAGACCCTGTGTGTAGTTGAAGTTGCGCCAGCCGCCTATGTGATGTTGGCAGCCAACGAAGCAGAAAAAGCAGCTAACATCACGCTGGTCAATTACACACCGTCGGGGCGCTATGGCCGCTTGCTCATTGCCGGCACCGAGTCCGAGGTCAAAGTCGGGCGGGATGCAGCCATCCAGGCGGTGAACAGCCTGACTGGCCAAACGAAGTAAGTTGCAGCACAGGGGAATCCGGGTGAAGACTTTTTACTCTGCACAAGACATCGAGGATCTCGCCGCTCAGGGTAAGGCGGAGCTAATTGTAGACGAAAACATCGTGCTGACTGACCTGGCCAGGCACGTGGCTCAGCAACTGGGTGTTTCGATGGTGTATAAGCCCCGGACTGTGCCAACAACGGCGTCTCCCCCAGTTTCAACTCCCGTACCCAGTGCCAGCGTGGGATTGGGAAGCAAGCCCAAGGGATGCCAACATGGACCTTTGACCGGCCAGCACCCTGGGGCGGCAGCCGTCTCGGCCAGCTCAAATACAGTTGTGGACCAACTGGTTGGCCTGGTCAAACGACTCAGTGTGAGGAGATAGCATATGCTTATCGCCAAAGTTATGGGCTCGGCCGTCGCCACCCTGAAACACGACTTGTTGAAAACCACCAAATTGCTGCTGGTCAGTCCGGCCGACGTCAAGGGCAACGTCACCGGTGAGCCGTTTCTGGCGGTAGACCTGGTAGGGGCGGGGGAGGGCGAGCTGGTTATCGTCAGTCAGGGCAGCTCAGCCCGCGTCGCCACCGGCCAGGGCTCGTCGCCGGCGGATGCAGCGATTGTCGGTATTCTGGATTCCCTTCAGTTTGAGGGAGTTGTTGAATTCAGGAAGGAATAGAACATGGCAAACACGACTGAGAATCAAGAAATACTTCCAGAATTAGAGGGGCTAGACCCGGGAATGCGCGCCCTGGGCATGATCGAAACCAAAGGGCTCGTGGCATGTATCGAAGCGGCGGATGCCATGGTGAAAGCAGCCAGCGTGACGCTACTCGATCGGCGTGCCATTGGCGCAGGTTATATGACGGTCATGGTGCGCGGGGACGTCGGGGCAGTGCGGACAGCGCTCGAAGCAGGGGCCAAGGCCGCGCGCCGCATAGGGGAAGTGGTCTCGGTGCGAATTCTACCCAGCCCCCATCTCCACCTGGAAGATATATTGCCTGAGCCTGTCGAGTAGACAGAGAGATACGCCCGTGAGCACGCGATCTAAAGTAACAACAACGACCCTCAAATCCAGAAAGCGGCAAGGCCAGAAAATCACTTTGCTGACAGCCTATGATTTCCCCATGGCCTCGTTCATTGACCAGGCGGGGATCGATGTGGTGCTCGTCAGCGACGCGGTGGGCACTGTGGGTAACGGCCGCCCCGAGGCGGTTTCGGTCACCGTGGATGAAATGGTCTACCATACGCGCGCCGTGCGCAATGGGGCCGGGCACAGCCTGGTGGTGACGACGCTGCCCTTCGGCTCGTACAATGCTGTGGACGACGCTTTGCACAATGCCACACGATTGGTGAAGGAGGGAGGCGCAGACGGCGTCCACCTGGAGGGGACTCGCCAGGCTGGTGTCCTGGTGCGAGCCATTGTAAGCGCCGGGATCCCGGTGATGGGGCACATCGGGGTGACCAAGCAAAAGATCGTCTGCTCAGGCCGCATTCAGTTGCCGGGGCGAACCGCTGACTCCGCCCGAGAGCTTATCGATGACGCGCTGGAAATGGCGCGCGCGGGCGCGTTTGCCCTGGTCCTGGAATGTCTTCCGGTCCGCCTGGCCGAGATCATCACGCGCAGTCTGGACGTGCCCACCATCAGCATTGGCTCCGGTATGCACTGTGATGGCCAGGGCCTGATTACCCAGGATATGCTGGGGTTATACAAGGAGCTGTCGCCGCGTTTCCTCAAAGTGTATGCCGACCTGGCTCAGACAATCGTTGGGGCGCTGACCGATTTTCGGCAAGAAGTGGAAAGCGGCGCATTCCCCACCATGCAGCACAGTTATGCGATTGAGGATGAAGAACTGGGCAAGTTGCTGGCCCAGTTGCGGGGCAAAGTTACGCAAGACACGAGAGAGGGAGGTGCAAATCATGGCTGAGTCTCTGAAGGGAAAAGTGGCGGTCATCACGGGTGTCGGCTCTGGGTTCGCGAAGGCCACGGCGGAGCTGTTCGCCAGGGCTGACCAGGTGGGCCTCGTCTTGATCGACCTAAATGAGAAGGCCCTCAAGGCCACCGCCGACGCCTGCGAGGCCGCCGGCTCGAAGGTCGTTGCCTTTGCAGGCGACGTGACCATGCCGGAGACCTTCCAGCGCGCACTCAAGGAAACGCTCGACGCCTTCGGCAAGGTCGATTTCCTCATCAATTACGCAGGCGGCGCGCTCAAGGTGGCGCCCATCGAGGAGATGGACGATGGCATCAACCGCCGCATCATCGACCTAAACCTCACCAGCACCATCATGAGCTGCCGGACCTTCACCCCCCAATTCAAGCGGCAGGGCTACGGCAAGATCATCAACGTGTCCAGCGCGTGTGACCGCCGCTCGTGGCAGGGGTGGTCGGTTTACTCCGCCGCCAAGGCCGGCGTCAACGCCTTCACAAAGTGCCTCTACACAGAGCTGCGGCCCCACGGCATCGCCGTCACGCTCCTGGTGCCGGGCGGATCCAACACG
>JAHELX010000420.1 GCA_024643945.1 Anaerolineales bacterium | reverse complement strand
GCGTCGATAGTTCGGGCAGCGTCCCGGTAGGCGCGGACTCTAAATTCATTTGCGCCCTCGATTTCCAGCAAATCAGCGACTTGATTAAACATAGTCGCAATCTCAGAATTGTGAACAGGCAAGCTACATCTCCCTTTTAGCTGCCAACGTGACGGGTTCGCCCCGAAATCCGAATGCCTCCTCAAATATTCAGTCATCCGCTCCTGGCCTTCGCCGATTCAATCAACTCTTGCTTGAGGCTCCACAATCGCTTCGTGAGAGAGACGTGGTAGACATGGGGATTCATAATCCGCTTAACCCCGGGGTCCAGCCGCTCCACGTCGGCCTGGCGGCGTTCCCGCATGTCTTCGATAGACGGAAGGTCATACACCAGCTTGCCCTCTTGCAGCACATCCACCAACAGCGGCTCGATTTCCGAGATGTCAGCCTGGCTGAACGTCCGAAATTTGGTGTGCAGCGTCGGGTGATGTAAGACGAGCTGTTCCATCTGCCGTGGGTCCTCATAGTCTAGACTGAGCAGATCGGCTGTGGCCTTGCCCCGCTGGTCATACACCCGCCACACGTGCTTGTGGCCTGGATTGAGCGTCTTGGCCGGGGTTTCTGAGATTTTGATGGCTGGCACCCACTCACCTTCATTCTGCACAGCCACCAGCTTGTAGACGCCGTCCAGGGCTGACTGCCCTTGCGAGGTAATCAGCCGCGTCCCCACACCATACACCAGTCGGTTGAGGAGCTGGTCGGCGTCAACGCCATAACGTGGCGCCTCCGTCTGGATTTGAGTGACAATCTGCCAGATGACGAGTTCGTCCAACTGGTTCGACAGCACAATCTGCGTGTCAGGAAAGCCGGCCTGGTCCAACATCTTGGCCGCCTGGATGCTGAGAAACGCCAGATCACCCGAGTCCAGGCGAATGCCTACCGGCTTGTGGCCCTTGCGCCGCAGTTCTTCAAAAACTTTGATGGCATTGGGAACACCGCTTTCCAGCGTGTCGATGGTGTCGACCAGCAGTAGACAATCGTCGGGGTAAACATCGGCGTAAGCGCGAAACGCAGCGAGTTCGCCCCCTCCCAGCGCCATGAAGACCTGGACCATGCTATGCGCGTGGGTGCCTTTCGGCGGATATCCCAGCACATGGGAAATGCCCACGTTCGAAGAGAAATCAGCTCCCCCAATGAGAGCGGCCCTTACGCCGGCATTTGCCCCGGTCCCTTGAGCCCGGCGCAGCCCGAATTCCAGCAGTAATTGGCAACGACCGCTTTCGCGAACCCGTGCAGCTTTAGTGGCGATGAGGGTTTGATAATTCAGGTGGTTGAGAAGCGGCGTTTCCAGGATCTGAGCCATCGCCAGTGGCCCCTGGACGACCGTCAGCGGAACGTTGGGGTGAACCACGCGACCTTCCGGGATGGCACGCATGCTGATGCCATCAAAAGTCCCGTTCGCCCCCAGCCACTCCAGGAAATCATTACTGAATATGCGTTCGCCTGTTTGTCCCGTTTGTCCCCGCAAATATGCGATGTCCTCGGGACGTATACGGGCTTCGTGCATCCAGTCCAACAGCCACTCCAGGCCGGCGTTGATGCAGTATCCGGCCTGGTGAAAGCCATAGTCGGGATAAGCCCGAAAAAAGTGGTCAAATTGTGCCAGCTTCTCGTGCAGGCCCATACGATAGTAGAGTTGGGCCATGCTGAATTGATACTGGTCTGTGAACAAGATACCCTCAGCCGTTGGGCGATCAGATGCTTTCATATCAGACCGTTCCTCCTCACCTCATTGTAGAGCATGTCTGAAGAGTGGTGGGGCCCACCTCAGCCTGCCCCGCCCCACTTTTCACACATGCTCTTACCCATCCGGTGCCGGTCCTGGCTGACCTTAATTCGCGCATAAGCCACTCGAAGCTTATGCCCCGAATTTCTCCAACCGCATGGCATTCGCCAGCGCTAAAGGCATCAGATCCACTCCCGGGATCCGGGGACCCAGGCCGCCGCCCATACAAGCGCGTTCACCGAAGCGGTCCACCCCATCGGCCCGGCACTCTTTAGACCAGAGAAGTACAGGCACCGGATGCCAGCTATGATACTTCAGAAAAGATGGCGTGGAATGATCGCCGGTGACAACGACTACATCCGGATTCAAATCCAGGAGCCGAGGCACCTGCGTATCCACTTCCTCGATCAGGGCCACCTTGCGCTCAAAGTCACCATCCTCCCCGGCACTGTCGATGCGCTTGACGTGCAGGTAGAAGAAGTCAAAGTCGTTCCAGCGATCCTCCAAGACTCCAAACTCGTCCGCCACCTTCTCGCCCGTGTCCAGGGCCTGCATCCCGACCAGCTTGGACACGCCCCGGTACATCGGGTATACAGCAATGGCCGCAGCCCTGAGGCCGAACACATCGCCCATCGGCGGCCAACTGGGGTGCTCGGAGAAGCCTCGCAGCAGCACCATGTTGGCCGGGTGGTGACCGGCCAGCTTTTCGCGCGCTTGAGCCACGAACTCCTTCACCAATCGGGCCGTTTTCTCTGCCCCCGGCGACAGCGCTCTCGGTTCCAAAGGCTTCTCGCCGACTTCTTGAGGGTCGGTGTCGGAGATGTCGCCGGAGAGCCCTTCGCCGCGCAGCACCAGCAGCAGCCGATATTCCTTGACCGTCTCGACGAACACTTCCACGCCCGGCAGCTCAATCTCACGTAGTAGTTTACATAACTCTTTGTTCTTTTCAGTGCTGATGCGTCCCGCCCGTCTGTCTGCGACCCGGCCTTCGTCGTCGATGGTGCAGAAGTTGCCTCGGGCGGCCACGTCTTTAGGCTTCAGATCGAAATCGATTCCCAGCGCTGCCAGCACGCCCCGTCCCACCTGATACTTGATCGGGTCGTACCCAAACAGGGCCAGGTGCGAAGGGCCGCTCCCCGGAGTGATCCCGGGGCCGACGGGCTGCTGCAGGCCACAGACGCCTCGCGCCGCCAGACCATCTAAATTCGGGGTGTTGGCAGCCTCCAGCTCCGTAAGGCCACCCGCTTCCATAGGCAGCCCGCCCAAGCCATCCATAACCAGCAAGACGATCTTGGTTTCGGCGGGTTTTACCAACTTTTGAATAAAATCCAGTTCCATGTGAGTTCTCCTTCATGTGTGTTTCAATAGGAACTAAACGTCCTAAGTATAGGGTAACGCAAAACCGAGCAAATGACAATGTATCAAGATATAGAAAAGGGATACAAATGAAGTCACATTTCAGAAATGAAGGAATCCTGTTTAAGATTCCTTTAAGGTTAACATTAGTTGGGTTTAAGGACAAGCGTTACCTCCGAGGGTATAATGGTTTATGAAGGTTTAAGATGGGAGATTGGGGACAAATTTAGTAGTCAGTTTTGTGAAATCCCTCACAGTATTCTGTTACTAACCCTCCCGGAGCAAAGCCCCCCCACGGGGCAGGTTGCCAGGGAAGGTAATTATGCAACTCAAAGCTCGAACAAGCTGACGATTTCAACTATAAACCCGCTTAACCTGCCCCATGGGGGGGCTTTGCTCCGGGAGGCTGAGTGGTCGATAAAAATTCTATTTATAGGCACGGATTAAAAGGCTGAATACTCTTTGTGACAGATATCACTTATAAAACCTGTGGCCTGCTCTTATAATTAAGACAAATCGTAATTAAGGAAAACGGCGAGTATCCATCCCGCGCTTTAGTAAGCACAAGTTGATCGAGGCAATGATTCAGGGAATGAAAGATCTGGCTTGCAACCAGGCAGCATTTTGTAAGGTTTTTGGCAACGCCAGGCGAGTGCAGATTTTGTGGACGCTGCTAGATCACGAGTTATCCGTCGGCGAGATCGCCGCAGCGGTTGATGCATCTCTGCAAAATACGTCCCAGCATCTGCACCTGATGAAAGACCAAGGTATCTTGAGTTCACGCCGCGAAGGGCAGACAATTTACTACAGCGTCGCCGATAACGATCAGATAAGGAATTGTCCCCTGGTGTTTCAGGGGCGGGAGCTTAATCGCTGGTCAGAAACACAACCTGAAACATCGTCTATGACGATAGATTTAAAAGGAGATAAACCATGACTACTGTTGATCTGTCCACTATCGAGGCCACCAAAGTTGTCGACGCCCGCAGCAGTGCCTGCCCAGGGCCGCTGCTCGAAGCCAAGAAAGGCATCGGCGGTGTTAAAGTAGGTGAAGTACTGGAAATCTGGAGTGGTGATCCAAACACCAAGAACGATTTACCCAAATGGGCGACCAAAGTCGGCCACGAATTCTTGGGTTACGTGAACGCCGATGGTTACGATCGCCTCTTCATCCGGCGCAAGAAATAAGGATGGAGGCAATGAAGACGAGCGCGCGAACCAGAGAACCGAGGATTCTGATCCTGGCAACTTTATCTGGTGGCTATGCCGGCGCCAATGCCGTCGGCCAACTGCACGCCGAATACTCACCGGATACATACGTCTTTCCGGTGTTGAGTCCCTGCTTGTTCCCTGAGAGCTTCTATATGCGGGCATTTGAGCGTGGCATTGATGGCATCATCGTCATGTATAGCGGCACTGATTCACCGTATAAAGGGGATGCCGAGCGAACGGCGGACATCATCAATCGCGCTTACGCCTTGATGAAAGCGCGCCAGATTGATACCCACCGGCTTCGCCTGACAGCTATCTGCACGGTGTGTACTCAGCCCTTCCTCAATGAAGTTCAGCGCATGAACGATCTGCTGGATGAAATTGGGTTGATCGAAAGCTCGTTACCCTCCGTGTCAGAAGCACAGGCTGTCCAGGCGTGAGGCAGGATGGGAGGTTCCAGAGAAATGTCATCCAATAAACTTAGTGTAGATACCCTGGTGATCGGTGGTGGGATTGCTGGCATGCAGGCGGCCTTGGATCTGGCAGACCAGGGTTACCAGGTGGCGTTGGTAGAACGCAAGCCCAGCATCGGCGGTAAGATGATCGGCCTGAGCAAAGTCTTTCCTACCCTCGACTGTTGCAGTTGTATCACCACCCCCAAAATGGCTGGCGTTGCCCATCACGAAAACATTCACTTGTTTACGTATAGCGAGCTGCAATCTGTGACTCGCCGTGAGGCCGGGTTTGAAGCGCGGGTAACCAAGAAGCCGCGCTATGTCGTCGAGGATAAATGTACCGGATGCCGCGAATGTGAGCGGGCCTGCCCTATCGACCTGCCGGATGACTACGAATTCGATCGCACGGGACACCGGGTGGCTTATGTGCCCTTCTCTACTGCCATGCCCCAGAAGGCCTTGATCGACATGGATGCCTGCCTGTTGTGCGGCAAGTGCATCTCGGCCTGCCCGGCAGAAGCGATCGACTTTACCCAAAAGCCCGAAGATGTCGATATCCAGACCCAAACCATCATTCTGGCCACCGGTTACCGGCCGACGCCCTATGACGCCAAAAAGGAATATGGCAGCGGCCAATTGCTTAACGTGATCGACGGCTTGATGATGGAGCGCCTGCTGGCCCCAACCGGGCCCTATGGACACGTGTTACGTCCCTCCGACGGGAAGGAACCCGCCTCCATCGCTTATGTGCAATGTGCCGGCTCGCGGGACGCCTCGCTGGGTGTGCCCTACTGCTCGCGTGTGTGCTGCATGTACGCCATCAAGCAGGCGATACTCATCGCCGGCGCCTTGCCCATGGCCGATGTCACCATCTACTACATGGATATCCGCGCTTTTGGCAAGGGCTACGAGCAGTTTTACCAGAATG
>JAHELX010000419.1 GCA_024643945.1 Anaerolineales bacterium | reverse complement strand
CCCAGCCGTTCCTAGCCAGGCCTACAGTATCTCCTCTGCTACCTCCACCTTGAGCAACGATCGCACGTTTTCAATCTGGTTGAGAATGGCCGCAACGGAAGATCCGGCAAACAGCAATCCCACCGCGACATTGTCCAGCGTGGTTACTAACGAACCGGAGTCGCCACCAGAGGACATATTGGTTGTCACGATTTGATCTATGAAGCGTCCCACTCTCCCACCACTATAACCGACATCAATCGTGGCGTTGATGGCGGTGATTCTGCCGGTTGTGTAGTTGGTGGTACGCCCTGTCTTTTGCAGGATTGTTCCTACCTTCACGTCCGCCTTCCGCCGCCAGCCGCGTACATGGCCGATCCAGTAGATTCCGCGGTCCAGATCATGGAATTCCCCTTCGGCAATCGCTGCGTCCACCAGGTTGCGGTGCAGCACCCGGGGGGTCGGTGGGTCAAAAGTAATGGGGATGAACCGGCTTAATCTGGCGATGCGATCTGCCGGATCAGTCCCGCCGTCGAAGGGGCCGGGCTGAACAATTGGGTCGCCGGGGGAGGCGGCGTTGCTATTGGCAAGAACGTGGTTATTGCTGAGAATGTAGTAGCGAGGGGGAATGCCGAGCCCGTGCGCGGGAGGACTGACCCGGCCATCCGGCAGGATGTCGTATACGCAGGTAGCGATGGTGCCGGCCGTGATGTCCACATGCCCCACGCTGTAGCCACCTTCAGCCGGACGAATGCGGCTGGCGAGGGTTTGAATGCCAGCCTGCTGCGGCTCGCCCCCTCCAGCAAAGGGGTAACCTATGGTGAGGACGTCGGTTTGCATTTCTGCCAACTTGGGCGGCACCATTTCAGCCTCGCTCAACTGGTCCTTATCTAACTTCTGCGTCACCAGCACCACCAGAGCTGGCTCGCCTGTCGGTTCCCCCTTCTTCCACTTCACGCCGACCCCCATGCCGACGACATTGGCGCGCGGCTTCTGAGGATCCAGGAACTCTTCAACTGCGGCGGAGTGCGCTTTTTGTGCCTCTGCCACGGCCTGTGCTGACAACGTCATCTTCTTCACATCTTGCTTCATGGCAAATTCTCTCCTTCTTGTACTTGTCCAATAATAACTTAGCATTTCAATCGGCAAATCAGTTTACACCTGATTGCGAAAGTACCAGGCTATTTCCGGACAAGTGCTTGGTTGTTAGCGACTGGTTGTTACTAAATCTGCGCCGTCACGTGGCCGATGTCCTCCACGTCGGTCTCGTATCCCTCCAGCGTCTTTGGGACGACCTCGTGAGGTTGCAAGGCGCTGTCTGGCACCTTGTGCGTCACGAAAACCTTAATCACCTCCTTTCCGCCTTTTTGTCCAATGCCGATGCCTGTCACATTGGGCAATTGCATTAGTTGGTCCTCGTACTTGCTCTTCACGGACTCGATGCTCATCTCTGTCATTTCCTTTCAGCAGGTTAAGCAAAGACTGTACAACAATATAAACGATGCAGGGCAAGAGATTCGTCCATATTTCACCTGATTTGTCTAAGAACTTTGGCCCATTGACATGATAATTTTTGGCGCAGCCTCATATCAGAGATGGGACGGGCAGATGGACGAACTTTGCCTCGGAGGGTACGCCAGCCTCACTTAGAAGGAAAAGCATGTAATATCCGGGCGGCGCAACATGGGCATCTCTCGGTGCCCGAACGGTCAGATGACCGGGCCCCTGTTCGTGAGCCTCGAGCTCCACGTAGCGTTGGTTCATGTCGAATGCGTGCGTCATCGCCCCGGGCCGGATCAGCACGACCGAATTCACACGTCCTGCATGCTCGTAGGCTACCTCAAAGGATTGGCCATAAGCAAGGCTTGGGGGAGCCTCCCTAATTTGGGGCCGAGGTCCTTTGAACAGATAGTAGGGTGAGTAAACCTCCATCTTGAGTTCATACTTCCCAAACGGCGTCGTGCCAGACGACACCACCCGGCCATCTGGCAACAGGATGGCGACCGCATGATAGCCCCGTGGCACGGTTACCGGCGCCACCAGCCTCCACTTTTGTTCGTCAGGGTCAAATACCTCGACATTAGTTACAGGATCATCGAATAGAGCCGTGCCGACGCCACCCACGGCCAAGACCTTGCCGCCTGGCAAGAGAACCGAGCAGGCATGGGCACGTTTTTCCTGCATGGAGTCGACTCACTCCCAAGAGGGAGATGTCTGTCCAAAGTCAATCATCTCGGCGGTTTCGGTAGCTCTTGTTTCCATTCCCGGCTCCTGGCTGCCACCAAAGGTGAGAACTCTGGCTCGATAGTCGGGCGGGCGCAAGGGCAGAAGGACGGCACAGCCGTCGTGTCGCAAACCGAATTTCAGTCTGCCCACATCCATCCATTCCCAGGTGTGGAGGTCGAGCATCTTGGTTTCAGGGCCATAGCCCGAATAAAACACCTTCCCTGCTGGATACTTGTTCTTCTCCTTTTCTGATAAGGGGAGCACGTGCATGCGCGGGTAAAGAGACGGGAAACGAGGGGGGCTTGCGGTGTCCCCGTCCTGAGCGTTCATTTCAGGAATCGTCGCCACCTGCTTGATTCCTTCCTCCGCATGGTACACCTCCAGCCGCATGTTGGTTTTTATACCCCCGCCACTGCCAAAGCCACCCCCTTGATTCGAACCAGACAGGATCATGATTCGACCATCGGGCAGCGTCGTGTTGGTTGGGTACCAGCGGCCTTCCACCATGTCGCCTGCAAACTCCCACTGCTCTGTTTCAGGATCAAAGAGGTACAGGATTGTGGTTCCAGTGAACGTCGGCTTTTTCTTAACAAAACGCTCAAAGTTGTGCACAATGGCAGGTGACAGGGGCCTGAGCAGACGGACCAGCCACGGGGGCAGCGGGGGCGGGTTGCGGTATTCCAATGTTCCACCGGTGGACAGCAGGCGACCATCAGGCAGGAAGGAGTGACCTGCACAAAAGATATCCCCAGGGGTAGAGGGTGCCTTGATCTCCCCTGTCTTCGGATACCATAGTCGAGTCTCGGTCTTCACGGCCTCAGCGTAGCGGAAGCCTGAATAGTAGAGTACTTTGCCGGTGTGAAGCAAGGCCATGTGGATCGATTCAACATGAGATTTGTAAGGTAAAATGTCCCACCGACCTACCTCTCGGGGGTCCTGGCTGACAAGGTTGCCTGAACTTGCTAACGTAGTCATGGAACTGTTTCCTTTCTCCCTTTGTCTAATACTTCCCGAAAAATGAACAACCGAAGGGCCAGGAAGTCCTCGGCAGCTTCAGAGAAATGTGGATGTTTTCCGCCGCTGAGACAGGTAGCTATAGGAGACAGCGACGAAGAAGTGGAGAAGGTAGAAAGGAAAGCAAGAAGAGGATTAAATGGAGTAAAGTTGTCGCTTGGTGCTAGTTTATACTAGTTTACGACCTGTGTCAACTATTTCTTGTTTAAAGGTTACACTTCACGCTCTATTTCAGCTCGGCAGGCAGGGTAAGGGTGAAGGTGGTGCCGACTTGAGGCTGGCTGGTGACTTCAATGCTGCCACCCAGCAGGTGCACCAGCTCATGGGTAAGGGCCAGGCCCAAACCGACGCTGCCGTCTTTCTGGCTGCGGGACGCGTCGGCCCGATAGAAGGGCTGGAAGATGTAGGGCAGATGTTCGGGGGGAATCCCCTGACCGGTGTCGCTAATCTTGAGACAAACGTGATCGGAGATGGCGCTCAGCGTAAGATCAATGCTCCCCTGGTCTGTATAGGCCATGGCGTTTTCGAGCAGGTTAAGCAGAATTTGAGTCAGGCTGTCAGCGTCGGTGGGGATCGTGAGGGCAGCGGGGGCATTGAAGTTAAGAGCCAGGCTCTTGGCGCTGGCAGCCGGCTGGAAGGTATCCACCAGGGTATGGACGAGAGAGGCGACATCAGTGGGAGCAAAGGAGAGTGCCTGGCGCCCGCCCTCAAGGCGGGCCAGGGTAAGCATGCGCCCAATGAGGCGTTGCATCCGCCTGGCTTCACTCTGGATGAGGGTTAGGGTGTGCTGATAGGCTTCGGGCGAGCGAGACCGGCTGAGGGCGAGTTCGGCGTGGCCGAGGATCGCCGTGACGGGGGTGCGGAGTTCATGCGAGGCGTCGGCAGTGAAGCGGCGCTGCCGGCTGAAGGCCGCTGCCAGGCGATCGAGTGTGGCGTTGAAAGCCAGAGCCAGGGCTTGCACTTCGTCTTTGGCCTTGGGGACGGGCAACCGCTGCTCACCTAGAGCTTCGGCGCTGATGGCGGCGGCGCTCCGGGTCATGGTGGTCAAAGGGCGCATGGCTTGGCGGGCGGCTAAGAGGCTGATCAGGCCGGAAACCAGCAGGGCTAAAGGAGTGCCAACGATGAGACTGCGACGAACTCGGTCGATCGTCTCCTGAACCTCTTCCCGGCTATCGGCCACCTGAATATAACCGACCACCCTGTTATCGGCAACGATGGGCAAGGTGTGGACACGCAGGGGCAAGCCTTTCTCGTTAGTTTGGTTGAAGACCGACCCTGGTGGGGTGGTGGCCAGGGAGCGCCGCAAAACAGGCGCGTCAGTGTAGTCCCCCAAGCCGTCAGTGATGTAGCCCTGGCTGTCCAGCAGGCGAATGAAGCCTGTCGGCCCTAGTTGACGCTGCGACTGATTACTGCTGGAGACAAACAGGGGAGTGTCATTTATAATTTCCACCCGTGCCAGTTCGCGGTGGCTTGTAGTTTCCAGGTCTCGATCAAGTTTCTCATACAGATCGTTGACAACTTGATTGAGGACGATGGCAGCCAGCAGGAGCAGAGCAATGAGCAAAACGGCCACGTTAACCAGGGCGAGGCGCGCGCGCAAGGTCATCATGGCTCATCCTTCGGCTGACAATTTGTAGCCGACGCCACGCACGGTCTGAAGTAGCTGCAGTGGGTGTCCATCGTCTATCTTGCGGCGTAGATAGCCTACATATACATCCACCACGTTCGAATGGTTGTAGTAATCCTGGCCCCAGACGTGCTCGCCGAGTTGGGTGCGGCTAAGAACCTGGTTGGGATGAAGCATAAGGAATTCGAGCAAGGCGAATTCTTTGCTGGTGAGGGTGATCTCCTGGTTAGCGCGCTCGACTCGACGAGTGAGCCGGTTGAGAGTCAGGTCGGCCATTTTCAGTTCGTTGGCGGCGCTGGCACTGGCATAGGTGCGGGTGTGGGCCCGAATACGGGCCAGCAATTCCCGGTAGGCAAAGGGTTTGACGAGGTAGTCGTCGGCCCCGCTATCCAGGCCGGCAACCCGGTCGTCTATGTCGTCCAGGGCGGTGAGCATGAGGATAGGGGTTGGGATGCCCCGCGCCCGCAAAGTTTGCGCTACCTGGCGGCCATCCAGCTTGGGAAGCAGAACGTCCAGAATAATCAGATCGTAAGGATAGGCCTGGGCAAACTCCAGTGCCAGTTCACCATCCTCGGCCACATCCACCACGTAGCCTTCTTCTTTAAGACCCTGTTCGATAAAGGTCGCGACGTTTCGTTCGTCTTCAATCACCAAGATGCGCATCACACAACCACCCAGCGAGAACTCATGACACCATTATACACTCGATCAGTGCATATTATCAAGGTTTGTGGTAACTGCTCAGCCTCCCGCAGGTTTAGCCGGTTTATAGTTGGAATCGTCAGCTTGTTCGGGCTTTGTCACGCAAAACCTCGTGGGGGGGCTTTCCCCTGTGCAGCCCCGTGGGGGGGCTTTCCCCTGTGCAGGGGACCAT
>JAHELX010000418.1 GCA_024643945.1 Anaerolineales bacterium | reverse complement strand
CTGGGATCGACCTCCTTAACAACCGACATCAGCGGCACGTTAGTGGCCGAGACCCGCTACCTGCCCTACGGCGAGGAGCGCTGGATCACCGGCACCTTGGTCACTGACTTCACCTTCATACCCCTTCGGGGCACGGGCCGGCCAGCGCGCCGAGGCCGGATTCCGCTTGATGGACTACAACGCCCACTACTACGACCCGCGGCTGGGGCGTTTCGTCAGCGCGGATACGGTGGTGCCGGAGGCAGGGAATCCACAGGCGTTGAATCGGTATGCGTATGTGTACAACAACCCCCTGCGCTACAGGGATCCAAGTGGACACTGCGTAGCTTGTGCCTTTGCACTTGCTCTGGTTCAGTTCGTCTTGAGACATGTTTCTTTCCTCTGCTCTCTATTCTACACTAATTTCCCGAGCAGAGTTGTCTCACCTATATTGGCACAGAGGGCTTGAGACTCTTCTTGCTTATTCTGATCTTGCTGGCGATTGGCCAAGAGTTTTTCTGCTGGCCCCAGAACAGGTCATAGAAAAAGCTCGAAGAGAGGGACAAGTGATCCTCACCCACGATCTGGATTTTAGGAGGCTGATTGCGCTGAATTATCCCCGCGTGCGAGGCAAATACCCCATCACCGACCAGCAGGTAGAGCGATTGACAACGCTTTTAGAGCGGGATGCCCTCGTTGTCTCCGGGGAGGCAGATACTATTCTATAGCAAGTCGAGCAACTCCTCGCGACTCATGTCACAATCCCGCAAAATCTTGGAGAGCAGACCTGGGCCGATCACCTCACCCCGATGCACAGGCACCACAGTACATCGCCCATCGGAATGACGGAGAAAGTGATGACTTCCTTTCACACGAATCTCTTGAAAGCCAGCTTTGTGTAACGCACCCATGAGCCGCCGTCCAGTAATACGCGGAAGCTTGGTCATACTTCCACCCAGAGCCGCTGAACACCAACGAATTCGCGGGGTTCCGCTTCCCCACCTTCCACTTCCAAACACAATTCAATGGCTTCTCGAATCCGCTTCATCAAGGTATCCAGTGACTTTGCCTGGGTATGACAGCCCCTTAGTTCCGAGACCGTAGCCACATAGTAGCCCTCGGAATCCCGTTCGATGATGACGTTGAATGCCTTTGTCATATGGATCATCCTTTTTAGGTGCATATCGTTTCGGTAGGCAAGTCCATACCGATAGGCTGACCCACTCTGAGTCAACAACGATTAAATTATATGCGATAATGGAATGGGAAGCAAGGAAACTAAAGGCGTGTCGTAGTACCACTGAGTGGAGCTCCAAGACAACGTCGGCAACTGGTCGGTGTGGACCACCCTCTTCAGCCTGCAGTCCCCAAAGGGGAGGTACACCTATGACGGCCAGCCGCCCCTCATCAGCGACACCATCCCGGCCAACGGCTCGGTCATCACCAGCGCCTGGCCGATCATCTCCACTACACTGACCGATCCGGCTCCCGGCTCGGGCGTCCAGCCGCTGAGCACCACGCTCATCATCGACAGCCAGGTGGTCACCCCCCAAGTCAAAACGGCGGACGGCTTCGCCTACACGCCCACCGTGCGCCTGGTGGAAGGGGTGCACTCCGTCACGGCTCAGGTGTACGACCAGGCCGGCAACCAGATACTCAGGAGATACTTATGATGCCTAAGGCACTGTCTTCACCAACGGCTCGACCGACCAGAGCGCTGCGCCAGCCGCTGCCCTACGATGCCCCCCGCCACCACCAGGCCAGGGGACTTGAAGAGTCACGGGTGGCTCGACTTCACCTCCACGGGTTCTGTTCCACTCGACAATCGAGGCAGGTTGTGCTAAACTAACACAGACAGACGAGTGTCGGCGGTGAGAAGCACAGATGAAAAAGGGATGAACGATGAGTCGAGTCATTTTAGACATTCCAAATGAAACCCTGTTGGCGCTCAAGGTGTCCGAAGCAGAGATCGGCGAGGCCTTGCGGATGGCTGCGGCCGTCAAGCTTTTCGAAATGGGACGGTTATCCTCGGGAGCTGCGGCTCGCTTGGCGGGTGTCCCTCGCGTCGTCTTTCTGGGCCGGCTGGCAGACTATGGGGTAGATACGTTCAAACTGACCGAGGAGCAATTGCAACAGGAGACACGCCTTGCCTGAAGTAATCTGCGATACGTCACCCATCCAATACCTACACCAATTAGAGTTACTCCATATCTTACCAGCGTTAAGCGACAGGGTGATCATTCCACCAGCGGTAGTGGATGAACTGACAGCAGGCAGAACCTTGGGGGTGAACTTGCCCGATCTGACGAGATTGGCGTGGGTGACGATGCGTCGGCCTGCTAGCGCAGCAGCTCTGCCGCTGATAACCGACTCAGGGCCAGGAGAGACAGAAGTGCTCATGTTGGCCCTGGAGCTACCTGAAGCAGTGGCCGTCATCGATGATGCCCTGGCCCCGGCAAGTGGCCGAAACCCTGAACTTGAGATTGACAGGTACGTTGGGTTTACTCATTGACGCCAAAGTTGCGCTTCCCACTCAGCCAGCAACTCGCTAACCCGATCGACCAGACGTCTGGCAGCGTTCACATTGTGGCGCGCACCGGCCGCCAGAAACTCCGCCCGATAACAGGTAAAACCACTGCTATCAGGCAGGCGCTCAGTGCCGAAAATGTCGCACACCGGTGAAGACCATGGCCAGGCCAAGGCGATCGGCAGCAGCGATGACTGCCTCATCCCGGATGGAACCCCCCGGCTGCACCACCGCCTTTACGCCCGCCTCGGCGGCCACCTCCACCCCGTCGGGGAAGGGGAAAAAAGCATCGGAGGCCATGACTGCCCCCCGGGCGCGCTCGCCTGCCTTGGCCACGGCCAGCTTCACGGCATCCACCCGGCTGGGCAGCCCACCCCCAATGCCAACGCTGGCACTGTCCCGCGCCAGCACGATGGCGTTGCTCTTGACGTGCCGGCAGGCTTTCCAGGCAAAGCGCAGCGTGGCCATCTCGTCCTCGGTCGGCTGGCGTTGGGAGACGACGCGCCACTCGATGTCGGGTGGATCTCCCTGATCTACCGCCTGGACCAGCACGCCCCCCGCCACCGAGCGCACCTCCCACGTCTCTTCAACGGGCTCAGGAATGGCGACCAGCCGGCAATTGGGCTTGTGCTGCGAGAAACAGTCCAGGGCATCGTCGCTGAAGCCGGGCGCGGCGATGGCTTCCACAAATAGCCCGTGTATCTCCTTAGCGGTGGCGCAGTCAATGCCTCGGTTGGCAGCGATCACCCCACCAAAGGCACTGACCGGGTCGGAGCTCAGCGCGGCCGGGAAGGCGGCCGCCAGGCGCTCGGCCGAGGCAATGCCGCACGGCGAAAGGTGCTTGACGATGACGATGGTCGGCTCGTCGAAGCTGAGGACAGCGCGCCAGGCAGCGTCCAGATCCAGCAGGTTGTTGTAGCTGAGCGGCTTGCCCTGGAGTAATCTGCCCGCCAGCGGGCCCACGCGCGGCTCGGCGTACAGCGCGGCCAATTGGTGTGGATTCTCGCCGTAGCGCATCTCTTGCGCCAGGGGTAACGAGAGATGTAGGGTTTGGGGGAGGTTGGGGGCTAGGGGCTGGTGGTCAGGGGGAGGCGATTGGCGGAGATGGGCCTCGATGGCGGTGTCGTAGTCGCGGGTGTGGGCGAAGGCTTTGATGGCCAGTCGGCGGCGCGCCTCGGCCGAGATGGTCCCCTGCCCGCGCAGTTCGGCCAGGATCGGCGCGTAATCGTCCGGATCGCAGACCACGGTTACCCGCTCATAATTTTTGGCGGCGGCCCGCAGCAGCGTCACGCCGCCGATGTCGATCTGCTCGACCGCCTCGGCCAGGGAGACGTCTGGTTGGGCCACTGTCTCCTGGAAGGGATACAGGTTGCAGGCGACCAGGTCGATGGGCTGGATGCCGTGAGCCGCCAGCTCCGACATATCGGCCTCGGCGGCGCGGGCCAAAATGCCGGCGTGAATGGCCGGATGCAAGGTCTTCACCCGGCCCCCCAGCATCTCCGGCGCGCCGGTCACATCGGCCACGTCGCTTACCGGCAGGCCGGCCTCACGCAGCGCGCGCGCGGTGCCCCCACTGGCCACCAGGCTCCAACCCAACTCAACCAGGCCCCGGGCAAAGTCTGCCAGGCCGCTTTTGTCCGAAACACTCAGCAGGGCTCTTGGCATAGGGCCAATCTCCATATATGTTGGACTTCACGAGCAGACAGTACTGACTACTCAGTCTTTGCTCCGCATATGCGGAAAGAGGATCACCTCGCGGATAGAAGTCTGATCCGTGAAGATCATGGTCAGCCGGTCCACGCCGATACCCAGGCCGCCGGTGGGCGGCATGCCGTGCATCAGAGCCATGACGTAGTCTTCGTCCATAGGGTGGGCCTCCTCGTCGCCGGCCTGCGCACCTACCCCCTGCTGTTCGAATCGCTCCCGTTGCAGCAGGGGATCGTTCAACTCAGAATACGCATTACCTGTTTCCAGCCCGCCGATGAAGATTTCGAAACGCTCTACGTGTTGGGGATCATCCGCCGCAGGCTTGGCCAGCGGCGAGATATCGATGGGGTAATCCTTGATGAACGTGGGCTGGATGAGGGTTGGCTCGACGATTTCGCCCAGCAGCTCGTCAATCAGCTTGCCCCAGGTCGGCTGGGGGCTCACATCCAGCTCGCGCCGCCGGACCTCGGCCCACAAGGCGTCGAGGGTGGGGTAGTCTATATAATCAATGCCGGTCAACTCGCGGATGGCATCGCGCAGCGACCAGCGCCGCCAGGGAGGCGTCAGGTCGATCTGCTGCCCCTGAAAAGTGATTTGCGTGCTTCCCAGGGCCTGTTCGGCGATGAAGGCGACCATGTGCTCCGTCAGCCACATCATATCGTTGTAGTCGGCATAAGCCCAATAGCATTCCATTTGGGTGAATTCCGGGTTGTGCTTGGTACTGACGCCCTCGTTGCGAAAGTCTTTACAGATCTCGTAGACTTTGTCGAAGCCAGCCACGATCAGCCGCTTCAGATACAGCTCATCGGAGATGCGCAGGTAGAGGGTCATGTCGAGGGCATTGTGGTGGGTGGTGAAGGGTCGGGCCATGGCCCCGCCATAGATGGGCTGTAGGGTGGGGGTTTCCACTTCCAGGAAGCCCTGTTCGTCCAGGAAGCGGCGCATGGCGGCCACAACCCGGGTTCGAGTGGTGAAGATGTGCCGCACTTCCTCGTTGGCAATCAAATCCAGATAGCGCCGGCGATAGCGGGTTTCGACGTCTTTCAGGCCGTGCCATTTTTCGGGTAGAGGATGGAGCGCCTTGGCCAGCATCTGGTACGACTGGACGCGCACCGTCACCTCGCCGGTGCGGGTGCGGAAGAGATGGCCCTCGACGCCGATGAAGTCGCCCAGGTCAAAGTCACGTTTGAAGGTTTCGTAGGCTTCTTCGCCCAGGTCGTCCCGCTTGAAGTAAATCTGAATGCGCCCGCTGCCGTCTTCAATGTGAGCAAAGGTGCTTTTGCCCATCACGCGGATGGCGCGCAAGCGGCCCGTTACCTGAACCGCCGGGCTGTCGCCGCCGGTGGCCTCGGCTTCTTCAAAGGCGGCAATCGCCTCGGCCGCCGTGTGACTGCGCCGGGCGCGAGCCGGGTAAGGCCGGATCCCCCGTTCGCGCAGTCGCTGCAATTTGAGCATGCGTTGCTGAACTTGATCGCTGAGGTCTTCGAGCATGTGATTTCCTGCTGGGA